>JBDTOW010000353.1:0-5293 GCA_039933075.1 Verrucomicrobiota bacterium
AAGGCCGCCATTCGCCTGGATAGTTTGTGTCGAAATGTTCATACGTTTTTGCTGGGATTGTCTGCTATCGATGGCGGCCGCCGCGCAAGCGGCGACGGAGAGGAACGGCGTGGCGGGCGATTTGTTTTTCATCAACCAAGACAGAGTAACCGAAGAACAGGAGCGGGCGCTATGGGGTCTTAACCTACCTGAGATTTGGGCCTAAAACCACCACTTCAATGGCCAAATCGGCGGTTTTGTTTTGGAATACAACTTTGTGAAAATCATCGTGGATCGCTCGATGATATGATCAACGACCGGCACACGGTTGATTTTATCGTTGCTCGAATCATTCATAACCGCTCTCCTGCATCGGACAAGGCAACTCCAGTGTAAAGGCGGCACCTTTTTCGGCACCGTCACTCTGGACGGTTAGCGTGCCGCCCATTTCCTTGGCCGCCAGCGCGCCGCTGTGGAGCCCAAAGCCGTGGCCATCTTTGCGGGTAGTAAAACCGTGACTGAATATGCGCGTCAGGTTTTCCGGGAGAATCCCAATCCCATTATCAACCACGCATATCCTGACCCGTCCCTCGGCATTGGCCAGTCGCACCGTCACCCGTTTGTCCGTGCGCCCGGAATCATCGCAGGCGTATTTGGCGTTGCGCACCAAATTGACCAGGATTTGCAGGACTTTGTGTTTCTCAATATTCATTGGCGGCACGTCCGCAAATTCGCGTATGAGTTCCACACCATGCCGGCCCAAAGAAACAAAGTTTATGCGCAAGCTGTCTTCCACGAGAGCCCTGACGTCGATGATTTCCTTGAGGCCGGAAACCTTCGCGTAGCTTTGCTGCATCGCCACAATCTCCTTGATATGTTCGATGTTCCCTCGCAGTGAGTCCAACTCCTTCAGGGTCGCCGCCTGTTCGGTGAGAAGGTGCGCCGAGAGCTGGTCCAGATAAGCCGGCAACTGTTTTCCCCGAGGGTCGCTCGTAATAAAGGTCCCGAGGTCGGGTTCGTGTTCCCGCAGCAACGTCACGATTTTGGCGAGGCTGGAAACCTTGGACTTCTTCACATAGTCGATGACTACGATGGTTGAAACATTGACGCTGTTAAGAACATTGCCGACGTTATGGAGCACGTTGGTGGCGACTTCCGACATGCCGGCCAGGCGGGAAGCATCCAGCAGTTCCTTGTGCGCTTCATTGAGTTTTGCCTCAGCCTTCTTGCGCTCCGTAATGTCGCTGGCAATACCGGTGAGACGAATCAGGTTGCCCGCGGCATCCCGGATTTGAAAACCACGGTCATGAACCCAGCGGACTGTGCCATCCGGGCGAGCGATTCGATACTCAACGCTCACCTGGGGTTCGTTTCCCATCAACGTGCCGAATATGGAGAAGACACGCTCACGTTCCTCCGGGAGGATGGCTTCGATCCACTGGTGCGGATGCGCATACAAGCTCTCCTTCGAACAACCCCAAATCGCTTCATAGCCCGCGCTAACGTAGTGCATTGTTTTGAAGTCCGGAGAAGTGATCCAAAAGACGTCGGTAATGTTGTCCGCCAATTGGCGGAATTTCTCCTCGCTTTCGCGCAACGCCATTTCCGATCGCTTGAGTTCGCTGATATCGACCCAGGAGCCGATAATTTCGAATGGAACGCCACTTGCGTCGCGCTGTTGAATTCTTTCATCGCGAACCCAGAAATAACTCCCGTTTTTTCGCCGAAAGCGATACTCGGTGAGGAGTCGGTCGTTGACAAAAGGCGCGGCAAGTTCCGTCAGCACGCGCTCCTTGTCCTCGGGATGAAGGTGATCAAGCCACCAGGCAAACGACAGGGCCTCGTGTGAGGCATAGCCCGTCATCTGCTGAATGCTGTCGCTTACCCACGTGGGTTCGACTCCGCCTTCCACGAGTTTCAGCGAGTAAATCATCGCGGAGTTTGAGGAGAGCAAATACTCCAACCGCTCCTTCGTTTTCGACAGCGACTCTTCCGCGCGCTTGCGTTCGATGCCCAGCGAGATGTTCTTGGCGACGGACCCCAGCGCCTTCAGCGTGATCTCGGGGAGCGCATGCCGGGCGAACAGCGCCACGACGCCCACCACCCGGTCTTCAACCAACAACGGATAACCCGCAAACGCGACCATTCCTTCGCGTTTGGCCCATTCCTGATCGTCGACGCGTGGGTCGCCGACCACTCGATTGGTTAAATGCGGTTTGCGTTCCTCGGCGATCAATCCGATTTTGAATTTGCCAACAGGAACGCGGCCATACGGGCCGTCGAGATCTGGGGGCGCGCCCGCGCTGGCTTGCATCTCCAGCATCTTGGCCTGCTCGTTCAGAGTCCAAATGCGCGCGAACGCCGCGTCCAGATGTTTGACAATAGCGGCGCAACACAACTGGAGCATTTCCGCCCACGTCCCGTTCTCTCTCAAGGCGGCGTCCACATCGGCCTCCAACGCAGCGAACTGAGTGTAGGCAGTCAACGTTTTGAGATTGCGCCGCAGCTCGAGCTGAGCCATCGCCTGCCGAGCCAAAGCCCGCAAGGCCTGTTGTTGTTCCGGACTTATCGCGCGCGGCTCGCGGTCGTTGACACAGAGCATCCCCATAGCGTGCCCATCGGCGGTGACGAGCGGCGCGCCTGCGTAAAACCGAATCCCGGGATTGCCTGTCACCATCGGGTTGTCCGCGAAGCGTTTGTCTTGTTTGGCGTCGGGGACGATGAGCAAATCCGTTTCAAGAATTCCGTGGGCGCAGAAGGCGATCTCGCGAGCCGTTTCGGTTTCGGAAATGCCAACTTTGGATTTGAACCATTGGCGGTTCTCGTCAATCAAGCTGATCATCGCAATGGGCGTTCCGCAAATATGTGAGGCCAATAGGGCAAGGTCGTCGAAGTCTTGCTCGGGCGTCGTATCAAGAATGTCGTAGCTTTGCAACGCCCTCAGCCGCTCTGCCTCATCAGGTGGCAGGACTGCATTCATTGGGTAACTGGGTCTGCCAAAGGCAACTCCAGGGTAAAGTTGCTTCCTTTGCCGGGGCCGTCACTATGGACGACGAGCTCGCCGCCCAACTGTTTGGCCGTCAGCGCGGCGTTGTGCAGGCCGAAGCCGTGTCCGTCCTTCTTAGTAGTGAAACCGTGGGTGAAAATGCGGATAAGGTTTTCCGGAGGGATGCCAATGCCATTATCACTCACGGAGAGGCAGACGCGATCTTCCGCCTGATATACTCTGAGCGTGAGACGTTTTTCCCCGTGGCCGGACTCGTCGCAGGCTTGGCTGGCGTTACGGATCAGATTGACAAGGATTTGCAGCACTTTGTGTTTTTCGCTGATAAACGACGGGACGTCGTCGAATACTTTGCTGACTTGAATGTCGTGGTTCGCAACGGAGGAAACATTCATTTTCAATGCGTCTTCCATCATCTGGGAAGCATTGATCGCCTCGGTGAGGCCGGTCAGCTTCGCGCCGCTCTGTTGCATCATGACAATGTCTTTGATGTGCTCGATGTTCTTCTGCAATTGCGCGAGTTCCTTCAGAGTGTTCGACTGTTCCTCGACCAGATAGTCGGCCAATTGGATGAGGTAGCCGGGGATTTGTTTGCCCTTGGGATCGGTCTTCAGGTAGGTTCCCAGGTCCTCTTCGTGCTCGCGGAGCATGGCAACGACCTTGGACAGATTTGATGCCTTGGATTTTCGCAATCTGTCGGCCATGCAGTTCGAGGCTACGTTGACGCTGTTCAGCACGTTGCCGACGTTGTGAAGGACGCTTGTGGCCACCTCGGCCATGCCCGCTTGGCGTGAGGCATCGAGCAACTTCCGATGGGTGACTTCCAGCTCTATTTCCACTTGTTTGCGCTCAGTAATGTCTTCCGTAATCCCTAGCAAGTAAGCAGCCCGGCCCTTGTCATCCAATACCGGAAGTTTCTTGGTGTGAAAAATCCGCTCCCCGCGATGCCGGGTATGAATCACCTCTTCGGCTATGTCGACCAGACCAGAACCACTGAGCACCTCCCGATCCTTCGCCGTGATGGAATCCGCGTCGGCTTTCGGGAGCAAGTCGTATTCGTTTTTGCCAATCAAGTCTTCCGCGGGCCAGCCGAATAACTCTCGAATCGCCTTGTTCCAAAGCACCACGCGCAATTCCCGGGCTTCCTTGATGAACACGCCAATCGGCAGGTTTTCTACGACCAGATTGAGAAAGGCCTGGGTCCGGCGCAATTCCTCTTCCTTTTGCTTGCGCTCGGTGATGTCGGTGTGGATGCCGATCCATTGCAGAATCGCCCCATCTTCTCCCACAATCGCCACACCGCGAACCAGCATGTCGTGATAGGTTTGATCGTGGAAACGCAACCGGTGCTCTACCGCATAGATGCCCCGGCTCTCGACTGCGGCAGTCCACACCCGGCCTGTTTCGGCCTGGTCGTCCGGATGAATGGCGTTCAACCACCCCCAGCCTCGATATTCTTCGAAGCTCTGTCCCGTGAAGGCGGCCCAGCTCGGCTGTTCGGTTTCAAGCTCGCCGGAAGGAGGAGTGTCCCAGACAATCGCCGTGGTTGCTTCCACGAGCGTGCGGTAGCGTTGGGCGTTGAGTCGGGTTTCTACTTCCGCTTGCTTTCGTTCGCTGATGTCCTGGAACGCTCCTCGCACCCTGCTGATGGAACCGTCAGGCCGACGTTCCGCTTCACCGCAGACGCGCACCCACGTTTGCCTGCCCTGAGCAGTCAGGATTTCCACTTCCAGATCAAAAGCTGTGCCCTCCCGGATGCATGCGTTCAATGCGGCAATCGTCTGGTCCCGCCACCGGTCCGTATAGAGCGCCAAAGCTTTGGCGACCGGCGGCACGCTTCCCGGCGGAAATTCGAGGATATCGAAAACCTCGTCGCTCCAAAACAGGCGCTCGCTGGGGACTTCCAACACCCAGCCGCCGGTACGGGTAATTCTGCCCGCGATGCGGATCAGTGCATCTTTTTCTCGCAGCTCCTCCGCAGTCCGTTTCTGGTCGTCAATGTCGGTGCAGGTGCCAAACCACCAGACGATTGCGCCCGCCTCATCGCGTTGTGGAACGCCCCGAATCAGGAACCAGCGATAATTGCCGTGACGATCGCGCAGACGGCACTCCGGATCATATGTTGCGCCATTCTCAACGGCGTTCTTCCACGCGGCGGCGGCGCGTTGGCGATCGTCGGGATGAAAGGGTATTATCCAACCGCTGCCGAAACTCTCCTCCAGCGATAGCCCCGTGTAGTCAACCCAACGTTGATTGAAATAGACGCACGCCCCATCAGGGCGGCATTTCCACACGAATTGCGGCATGGAC
>JBDTOW010000354.1:0-5288 GCA_039933075.1 Verrucomicrobiota bacterium
TTCAACCGTCCCGCGTCCGATCCAAAGTTCGGAGGGTGGCTGGCCATCGACCGCTCCCACGCCGGCGGATAACACGCGGTACGCGCCCCGGCCTTTGAGCGTATTGCGGAAAAGCCCCTCTGCCATTGGGCTCCGACAAATATTGCCTGTGCAAACAAACAGGATGGTCTTCATTTCAGCGACAACCGTTGAACTTGGGCCGGGTGAAATAATTCGTCAACGGCGAAATCAAAGTTGTCGCGATTGCCGCACCACCGCCAGCCCTTTCAGTAGATCGATCGCCCTTGCCAACGCCGGATCACGAAGCACCTGCTTGTCGGAGTCCGCAGTCCGGCGGGATCGGCTGGCGCCGGGCTCGGACTCGAGGCCTCCGTCTTTTTGAAGACGCACCAGGTCTGCCTCGTTAACGCGCCGGGAGGTCATTGAATTCGTTCCTGGAGATCCCTGCGGATCGGGCGCCGCAAAGTTTCCCGCATTAGCCACCCGTGTTCCCCTCTTCGGCAGCATAACGTAGGGATCCTCCCAATAGGCCTTCTCTTCGTCTGGACTGACAGTCACCTGGATGTCCGGGGTTACTCCAGTCCCGGAGATTGGCACCCCGTTTCCGAGCTTCACGGGACCCGTGGTGACAAGCAGGCGCAATCCGTTGGTGAGCGTCACTTCTTTGTAGGCTTCGGCCTGTCCAGCGGTGTTGCTGCCGAGAATCAGACCGAGATCAGCCTGGCGCAAGATTGCCGCCAACGCCTCTGCGGCTCCAGTGGTTTTCTGATTGGTCAGGACGGCTAACGGAAGCGATATTCTCGTGTTCTTGCCGGTGGAACGTACTGACCCGGCCCCCCAATCCAACAAAACGCGCTCTGAGGTCAGGAACAAATCCGCTACCGCACCGGCTGCCCCATATTCCAATCCGCCCGCGTACCGCATATCAAGAACAAGACCTTTGAGCTTGTTGGTAGCTTCCAGTTGGCCAAGGGTATTGGTGATCTCTTCGGCCAAACCTTCGGCGACCCGGCCGACCCGCAAATAGCCAACCGAATTGTCGTAAACTGCTGTCTTGATGAGCAACGGCGAATTGGTATTGTTTTTCGCCATCAGCTCCGCCGTGAGGAGCAGCACTCGGGGTTGAAGCTGGGTCAGAAACCCTTCGATGGCCATCTGGTTCAAATCAGCTTCGCTAACATCCACCAAATTTGAGCGGACGGTGCTGAACACATCTTCAAATTTCAGCCACTCTGCTTGCCCTGGCGTTGGCAAAGCCAACACGGCCGACAGCATCCCATAGAATAGAACTCGCTTGAAATAATTCATAATCAGGTCAGCGCCTCACAACGCTTTGGCCCCAATATCGCGGCGAAAATGGGCGCCGTCGAATCTAATCTTTTCCACGGCTTCATAAGCAGCGTCGCGAGCCGACCTGATGTCCCGGGCCCAGGCAGTCACTCCCAATACGCGGCCGCCATTCGTGACGAAATCGCCTCCAGCCAGGGCCGTCCCCGCGTGAAAGACCTTCGTGTTTGGCAACCGACTGGCAGCCGTCAAGCCAGTTATCACTTTCCCCTTCGCGTAGTTTCCCGGATAGCCACCCGAGGCGATGATCACACATACCGGGACGATCGGTTTCCACTTCAATTTGACGGGCGCTAATGTTCCCTCGACGCTGGCGTTGAGCAATTCCACCAGATCGTTGTCGAGTCTGGTCAGATAGACTTGTGTTTCCGGATCGCCAAAGCGCGCGTTGAATTCCAGGACCTTGGGTCCATTTTTGGTCAGCATCACGCCCGGGTAGAGAATCCCGCGAAAGTCAATTCCCTCGGTCGCGCAACCCCGCAGCCACGGCTCCAGAATTAGTTTTCCAACTTCGGTCAGCGTTGCGTCGTCCAGAAACGGCACCGGAGAATAGGCGCCCATGCCCCCGGTGTTCAATCCTTGATCGTCATCCGAGGCCCGTTTGTGGTCTTGCGCCGCCGGAAACAGCTTTGCCGTCTTTCCGTCGCACAGCGCATGCAGAGAGATCTCTCTTCCTTCAAGGTACTCTTGAATCACGATCCTCGCGCCGGCGGGGCCGAAGGCCTTGTTCACTAATATTTCATCGATAGCTTTATTCGCCTCCCTAACGCTTGCGCAGATCAATACCCCTTTGCCAAGTGCAAGTCCGTCCGCCTTCACCGCGCATCGTCCGTCGAGGGACGCGGCAAAATCCTTCGCCGACTTGACCTCCGAGTAAACCCCGGCGCGCGCGGTCGGAATCCCATGCTTCTCCATGAATTTTTGCGAAAATACCTTGGAAGATTCGAACTGAGCCGCTTTGCGATCCGGCCCCCAGACCCGCAAGCCATGCTGTTGAAACAGGTCAACGATGCCCAGCGCCAACGGACCATCCGGCCCTACCACAGTTAAATCGATTTGTTTCTCCTTCGCGAACGCAGCCAGAAGTGGCAAATCCTCCGCGCGGATGTCCGCACATTCGACCGCCGACAGATTCCTAGCCAGACGTTCCCCGGCAATCCCGGCATTTCCCGGCGCGCACCACATCTGCGTAATATGCGGTGACTGCGCCAGCTTCCATACCAGGGCATGCTCGCGTCCACCCGAACCGACGACTAGCATTTTCATTGCAATCCGGGGGTTAAACTGGCCTGCGACAAGTTCTTTAAAGAAAAGTCAGAATCAATTTCGGTGCTTTACGGCGAGGATTACTGTCACGGGTATTTTCGAAAAAAACCAACATAATTCCTTGAGGAATCAAAGGGCATGCGAATCGATGTTCCCGGAAAGTCCCGATTAATTGTGCACGATCTTGCCCACTAGACTGTCACTTTGGACAGGGCCCAGATAACGACTGTCGAGACTCACCGAGCGATTGTCGCCCATCAGAAAATATGACTGCGGACCGAGTTCGATCAGTTTATCCGCTTCGCGTTTGGGGTTGAGAGTGAAGGCGCCCTTGGGGAGATACGGCTCGATCAAGATCCGCCCGTTGACGAAAACCCGGCCGTGCTTGAATTGAATGCGGTCATGCGGCAAGGCGATAAGGCGTTTGATCGAAAGATCCTGATCATCGTTGTCTCGGAAAAGCACCAGATCGCCCCGGCGATAACCGCGGATCAAAGGCAACCAGCGGTGGACGATGTAACACTCTCCTGGCTTGAGGGTCGGGAACATGCTCTCGCCTGTAATCACGACCGGACTGACTCCGTAACGACTGAACACAAGAAAGCTGATGACTGACCACAGCGCCAGGCAAAGCAGCACCGTCCCCTTTCGTGGGGCCGGCTTGTGGCTAGCTTTTTCTTCACTCACTATGGCTCATTATCGGCAGGATGCGTCGCCGATTGGAGCGGAACTTGGAGCCGCGCGCTTGGTCACGTGAATTGAGCCGCATCGAGTGGCCGAAACACCGAAAGGTATTCGGATATTCAGATGAACTTTTCCGTCGCTTCAAGCCCGGCCGTTCCTTTAAGCTGCCTGCTTATATGACTGAACGTACCGTGCCGAAACTGGCGAAGTGGCCATTCTTATTGGGCGATTTTTCGCTGTTGGGAGTCGCTTTCGCGATTGTTTTATGGAAGACCTCCTCTTTTGGACCTTGGCAAATATTTTTCTGCCTGGTTGCCACGGCGACCGGGGCGGCGCTATGCGTCATGCCGTTCCTCCTCCAATATCGCGCGATGGTGAGACTTGCGGAAAGCGACGGGCTGGCGGTTACCGTGGACCGGATCCAAAATATCGAGACCGTGGCGAACCAGATCTCCGCGGCCACAGGCCAGTGGCAAACGGTCCATGAACAATCGCTCAAAACCGCCGAGGCCGCCCGGCAAGTGGCGGACAAAATGGCTGGCGAAGCGAAAGTGTTTAGCGAATTCTTGCAGAAGGCGAACGATACCGAAAAGTCCCATTTGCGGCTCGAAGTTGAAAAGCTCCGGCGTGCCGAGGGTGAATGGTTGCAGATTATTGTTCGGCTTTTGGATCATGTTTACGCGCTCCATTTGGCGGCCGTGCGATCCGGCCAACAGAATGTAATCGACCAACTCGGTCAGTTTCAAAATGCGTGCCGTGATGTCGCGCGCCGGGTTGGATTGGCTGCCTACACGGCCAAACCGGGAGAGCCATTTAACGCCAAACTGCACCAGACCATCGATCCGGAGTCGAGGCCGCTGGCCGACGCCGTGATCGGAGAGACCGTGGCAGCCGGTTACACTTATCAGGGCCGACTGTTGCGGCCAGCGCTGGTGAATATCGACACACCAAACTCTACAACTGCCCCAAATGAAATTCGCCAGGTGCGCGACACAGTCGGGAACACAACTGAGAAATCGTAAGAACCGACTTTAATAAATTGCGCGATGTCAGCCGCGCCCGCTCCGTCTCGTTTCGGACTGAGCTTTTGTGGCTTTCCCCACGCTCCCAACACACCTGCCAGCGAGTTCGGAACACCAGGATCGATTTGACTATTCTTGAGATTATTTTCGGGGATTGGCGTCGCTCGCCCGGTCCTTTTCCGAATCATCTTCGATAAAATAATCGGGGGCCCCGTGTTTTCTCGGAGGATGATGTATCGCCACAGGCGGCCAGGTGTGCTGGCATTCCTGACAATAGAACTCCTTGTCGATAAATCCGACGGCGCTCGCAAGGCCGCCCACCAGATTGGGAAGGACGCCTTTTCGGGTGAACTGTGGATACTCGATCCGCGAAGACCTGCACTGCGGGCATCGGACGCTGTCTCGCAGCACTCCCTCGGTCGCATCCAATTCGTTCAAGAGCGTCCGGGCTGTCTCAAAATCTTTCTTATGGACTTTCAGTCTGATTGCGGCCAATGGCTTAAAAACAAACCAGAGCCATTCGAATCTATGTTCGTCATGAATCTCCGCATGAATCGCGGCGGCTTCGAGCCGCTGTCGAAGCGGCTCCGCCTGTTCCCGCTTGTTGAATGTTGCCACGGTGATCATGTTCATAAGGTCACTTTGCGCAAAATCCCCCGCCAAATCAATCTTTCTCCTCCGGGCCCACCTCGGCCACCATGAATCCCGAATTGTGAGCGAGGCAACTGAGCTCCTCCGACGGACGGAAATAACTAGCGTCAATCGTCGCCCTCGGCACTCTCATCCAAATGCAGTGAGACGCTCTGCCCGGAAGCCAGAAAATACAACCAACTGCGGGTGACTGGCCGCCCATAAATATGGCGGAGGGCCCGCGCGTATAAACGAAGCTGCCGTCGGTAGTCGCGAGTTTTTTCGGCAAGCTCACTCGCATTCACGTGATCAGTCTTAAAATCCGCCACCCAGATTTCT
>JBDTOW010000355.1:0-5285 GCA_039933075.1 Verrucomicrobiota bacterium
GCGGCTTGGAACTGACTTTCTGGGAGCATGCCACTGCGCTGACGGGCGAAATGTTGAACTTGCTCCTGTTCGCGTACGTGATCCGTTGCGTGCTCGAGTATCGACTGGACCTCCGGGATTCCTGGTTGTTCCGCATGGCGCTGGTCTACGGCCTGGCCGCCACGAACAATTGGGCGATGATCGGTTTCTTCCCCGGATTGTTGATTGCTCTGATCTGGATCAAAGGCTCCAGCTTTTTCGATTTTCGTTTTTTGACGCGCATGGCTGTATTTGGCGTGCTGGGCCTGTCGCTCTACTTGCTGATCCCAATCGTGGAAATTTCGTCCGGGAACACGTCGGTGACCTTCTGGCCGTTATTCAAGAGTCAACTTTTGACGCAAAAAGGCTTCCTGATGTACGCGCCGCTTCGGAGCCGGGTGTTCGTGTGCAGCCTTACTGCTCTATTGCCGCTGCTGGTCATTGGAATTCGGTGGCCATCGACCTTCGGCGACACCAGCTCGGCGGGCGCGGCCATCAGCAGCTTGATGTTTAAAGTCGTTCACGCGATGTTCCTGGCGGCCTGTGTCTGGGTTGCCTTCGACCAGGGGTTCAGTCCGCGCCGGCTGGGGTTGGGGCTGCCGTTTCTGACGTTTTACTATCTGGGAGCGCTGAGTGTCGGTTACTTCACCGGTTATTTCCTTTTGGTGTGTGGCGAAGATCCGAAAAAGTCGTGGGCGCGCTCCTCGCCGGGGATGCGCCTGGTAAACCGGCTCGTTGCCGGCATCGTCTGGGTTGGTGTGGTGGCTGTGCCGCTGGCGCTGGCCGCCAAGAACCTTCCGCTGATGCGCGTCACCAACGGCCCGGCGCTGCGCCATTTTTCCACGCTCAACGAACAGGCCCTTCCGGAGCAAAGTTCTGTTATTCTGAGTGAGGACGGAGTCAGTTTAACCTTGCTGGCGGCGACCCTCGAGGCAAAGGGCGTTTCGCAGCGCCACATCCTCGTTAACACCCAGTTGCTGCCTTTTCACGCGTATCAACGTTCCATGGCCAGACTATACGGCAGCCGCTGGCCAGTGGTTCCTCTGGATAAGTTGAAGGAACCGATTGGAGCGATTCCGCTGCTCGGACTGGTTAATGAGCTAAGCATCTCCAATCAGGTTTATTATTTGCACCCGAGTTTCGGATATTATTTTGAGTATTTCTACCTGGAGCCCAAGGGAATCGCCTACGAGTTTAAATCTTTTCCGCTGGGCATCATTCCGACGCCGCCCTTGAGTCCCGCCACGATCCAGCTGAATCAAAAATTCTGGTCAGGCATGAAGGAGGAGTTTGCCCGGCTGGCGAAGCCGATTAGCGAAAAGTTGCCCGATGCGGAATATCTCGGCCGCGTTTATTCGCGCGCGCTCAACTATTGGGGCGTTCAGTTGCAGCGGAACCAACGTTTGGTCGAAGCGCGCGCCTGGTTTGACGAAGCACAGAAACTCAACGCTGACAATGTGGCTGCCGTGGCAAACGCAAAATTCAACGAGAACCTCCGGAGCGGACGGGCTGACACGGTTCAAATCGAACAGTCTCTGCTCGACAAGCTGCAGTCCTATCCGACTTGGGTTTCGTTTGTCCAAATTTGCGGCCCGGTGGACGAACCTAGTTTTTGCATAAATCTGGGCCGGGTCTTTGCCGAGGGAGGATTATATCGTCAAGCGGCACAGGAGTTGATTCGTGCCATCGCGCTGAAGCCCGATAATCTCGATGCCCGTTTTCAACTGGCGAACGTTTATCTACAGGGTCAGCGTCCCGATAAAGTCATGGAAGTCATTGGCGAGATGCGCAGCCAGCGGGACATTCGACCCTTGAATCTGGCAAGCCAGATCGAGCTGACGCGCCTCGAGGCTCTGGCCAGCGCCAATCCGACCAACTACCAAAAAGCAGAACAGTTATTACTGGACACACACCGGAAAAATCCGCAATTCGAGCAGCTATTGCTGACGCTGGCGCAGATTTATTTGGAATCCAACCTCTACACGAACGCGCTGGAGACGCTGGATAAGCAATTGGCCCTGACTCCCAACAGCATCAACGCCATGCTGCTCAAGAGCGCGATTTACATTCACACCAAAGCCTATGATCCAGCGCTGCCGCTGTTGAACCGTGTGCTCGAACTTGATCCCAAAAACCTGCCGGCATTGATAAATCTAGGTATCGCCCACTTCCAAAGCGGACGCCTGGATGAAGCAAAAAAAGATTACGAAGCCCTTATCAAACGGAACCCGAACGAACCCGATGCCTATTATCGGCTGGGCGAAATAGCGAAGAAGAAGAACAACTCCAGCGAGGAAATAAAGAATTACCGGCTCTACCTGAAATACGCGCTTCCGGGAGCGGAAGAAATCAAGCTGGTGGTCGAGCGATTGAAGCAGCTCAACTCCAGCCCATAGTCGGCGGATGCGTGTCACCCACGTCATCACTCGTCTGATTGTCGGTGGAGCTCAGGAAAACACGGTTGCCACGGTGCTGGGTCTGCGTCGCAAACCTGGAGTGATCGTGAAATTGATTTCCGGCCCGACGACCGGCCCCGAAGGCTCCCTGGAATCGCGTTTCGCGGATTCTCCCGGGCTGCTTTCTCTTTCACCCGAACTCGTGCGCCCGATCCATCCATGGAAAGATCTACTGGCGTTGCGCGATCTCGCCGTGATTTTTCGCCGTGATTCGCCGGACATCGTTCATACCCACAGCGGCAAAGCCGGCATCCTGGGCCGTTTGGCGGCGCACCGCGCGCGCGTCCCGATCATCGTTCACACCATTCACGGGCCATCGTTTGGCAGTTTTCAGGGAAGTTTGGCGAACTTCGCGTTTGGTTCAGCCGAACGTTATGCCGCAAAATTCACGTCGCACTTTGTCGCCGTTGCGCAGGCCATGACCGAACAATACCTGGCCGCTGGAATCGGACGTCGCGAACAATACACGCGAATCTTCAGCGGCTTTCCCCTCGAACCGTATCTGGGGGCGCGGAACGATCCGGGATTGCGACGTCGATTGGGAATCGCTCCCGACGATTTTGTGATCGGGAAGATCGCCCGCTTATTCAAGGGCAAAGGCCATGATGACCTGTTTGGCGTTGCACCCACGCTCATCCAACGTTGGCCTCGGATGAAATTCCTGCTGGTGGGCGACGGCAGATGGAAGGAGCGTTTTCAACGATTAGCCCGCGCGTCAGGTTTAGAGAACCGCTTCGTCTTCACCGGCCTGGTGACTCCGGAAGAAATCCCCGGATACGTTGGCATAATGGACGTGCTTGTGCACTTGTCACGCCGGGAGGGCTTGCCCCGTGCCTTGCCGCAGGCGCTGGCAGCGGCCCGCCCGATCGTGGCTTACGACTGCGACGGCGCGCGCGAGGTCTGTTTGGAAAACGAAACTGGATTCCTCGTAAAACCGGGAGATCGATCCGCGCTGGTTCAACGTCTGCTCCAACTCGCCAGCGACTCATCGCTGCGAGAGCGATTTGGCAGCGAGGGGCGACGTCTGGTAAAAGCGTGGTTCCCGGTCGAACGAATGGTGGATTGCGTGTATGCACTCTACCTGGAACTCGCCGGTCAACACAATCGGAGCAGCGCAAATGAACGAACACTCGCTCGTTGACCACTTACTCGATTTGTGACGCTTCCATTCTACGTCTATCTACTGGCTTTTGCTGGTTCGTCGTTCGTTACGGCGTTGACGCTGCCAATCTGGCGCACCTGGTGCGCACGGGTCGGATTGGTCGATGATCCCGGACATCGCAAGATTCATGCGGAACCGATTCCCCTGGCCGGCGGCCTGTCGGTCATGACCGGATTGGTCATTCCGCTCGTTGCCGCGATTCTATTGTTAAAACTCCAACTGCTGGAGGCCAACACTATCAGCCGCCTGACACATGGCTTTAATCGCCGCGCGCTGGAACTTGGGACGATTTTTCTGGGAGCACTTGGAATGGTCGTGCTCGGCTGGCTGGACGATAAACACGAACTGCGTCCCGCCGTCAAATTTCTTGGCCAACTTGCCATCGCCGGGCTGACTGCGGCCGCCGGCGTTCGCATCACTCTTTTCGTTCACAGCTTGCCGTTCAGTTATTTGATTACGATTCTATGGATATTGACGGTGACGAATGCGTTTAACTTCATGGACAATATGAACGGCCTTTGCGCGGGGCTCGGGGCCATCAGCGCGGCTTGCTTCGCGGTGGTGGCGGCGACTCAAGACCAATATCTGGTAGCCTTGATTGGCTTCCTGGTCTGTGGCGCGCTCGTCGGTTTTCTGCCCTACAATTTTCCCCGGGCTTCCGCGTTTCTGGGCGACACGGGAAGTCATCTGATTGGCTATTTGATGGCCGTTCTGGCGATACTCCCGCACTTTTATTCCCATAAAAATCCGCATGCATGGGCTGTACTGAGTCCCTTGTTGATCCTGGCGGTTCCGCTGGCGGACCTGGTGTGGGTCGTGATTTTGCGCTGGCGCCTGGGACAGCCTTTTTACGTCGGTGACAACAATCATCTGTCGCATCGGCTGGTACGCCGTGGATTCACGAAGACAGCGGCGGTGATTTGGATTTGGGTGTTCGCCGCCTTGCTCGGCGGGCTGGCCGTACTTCTTGTTCTGGGTTGACACAAAAGACCTGTTTTCCAATTCAGTTTCCTCTGTGGCTAAATCCCCGGTGAGATTCCAATGACAAAGACAAAAGTTGCCCTGCTCGGCGCCCGGTTCATCGCTGACATCCACATCGAATCGTCTCATCGCTTTGTTCCCGAAGCGGAGGTGGTCGCCGTTTACACGCGCGATCCGCAACGGGCCGAGGCATTCCGGAATTCCCAGTTGGTTCAATGAACTGGAGCAAGCGATAAGCGATTCGGGCTGCGACGTGGTTGACGTGTGTGTTCCAAATTTCCTGCATCACGACGCTGTGATTGCCGCGGCGAAAGCAGGCAAACATGTCATTATCGAAAAGGTGACGATGGGCGTGCGGTCCTGGAACTGATGTATGCGGCCTACCGCTCGGCCGCCATCGGCCAGAAGGTCAGCCTGCCGTTTCATGCCAAGGTGTCAAAACCGATCGACCTATGGCTCCATCCTTGAAAGCGGCGGACAAAAGCGAGAATATGGTGCCGCCGCAACGTGCTTCCGACGTCTCGTGGCTGGCATCTCCCGGAGGGAGAATCGATAATAGCCCACCCTTTTCAAGGGTGGGGGCCTCCAGCGAAAGCGTTTTGAGTCCCGAAGGGTGTTTAGCGAGTATGAAAGCGAAGGTAGGGACGGTGCGCTGCGCCGTCCGCGCC
>JBDTOW010000356.1:0-5282 GCA_039933075.1 Verrucomicrobiota bacterium
GTGAAAGCGCGGAAAATGTTCCTTTTCGAGCAACAACACTCGCCGGCCCTGGCGCGCCAGGAACCCCGCTGTGGCACTGCCGCCTGGCCCGCCACCAATCACTAACGCGTCGAACGTTGAAAACTGCACGAGCCAATAAAAGGGAAAACCGACTCTGAGGCAAGCATGCACGCAGGGGATCGCACCGAAGCGCTAGAGCGAGCGAGGGCAGAAGTCAGCGGGCGGCAATTTCAAATCTTTAAAAGGGGTCGGTCCCAAGTATTAACACATATATCATTCTTGACGTGGTAGAGTCGGTTCGAAACGTGGGTCCAAATGCCCAACTTCAAGCGATCATCGGCTCTCTAATAGCTGTGGACCTGCCAGCCGGTCTTCCGGCAACATTCTCGCAGGGTTTCGAGTTAATATTTCACGATCTTTCTCATCGATGAAAATAGATTCCTGCCGATCTCCGCGATTCATCACATGATAAATCGCTCCGGCATATCAGGCATATCCAACCCTTAGTTTTCGCGCCATGTCCAAACTTTTATTTTTTCACGACATGTGTGTCAATACTTGGGACTGACCCCTTTGTGCGGTTCTCGGAGAGAACTTCTAATGCACAGAAATTATCCTCGCCGGCTGCCGCCTGCCTCCAAGTTCAAGCTGCGGATGGTCGCCCTGTTTTTTTTCCAAGAGCTGCGCGCCCAATGGCGATAGCGGCGTGATGATGAGAACTTTCTGTTTGTCCCGCACGACTTCCATGCCGCCCGCGCGCGGGCCGATGAAATAAAACGACTTCTCCGCGCCCGTCTCCAGTTCCACCAACGCTCCCATGCCGATGGCTTCGCCGGAGGCAAATTGACGCGCGTCCAGTTTTTCAAACTCGACGATGGCTGTTTCAAGTTCCGCCGCCTGCCGGGACTGGCCGCGGGCGAGGTAGGAGGCTTCCAGGCCGCGCGTGTCGTATTTGTTCTCCGGCTTGTTCTGTTCGTGACTGGCCTCGGCGCGCGAGGATTGAGCTGCGCGAAAATAAAGTTCCAGCTCGCTCGCGAGCTTGGCGACGATGTCTTTAATGAGGGCGCGTTTGTTCATTGCGTCAGGCGAAACCATACCCGAACCGCAACAGGGTGAAACACAGGAAACTCCGGCTTAACAGCAATCGCAGGTGAAAGGACCTGGCAAAAGGATGGCCGAATCATTTAAAATTCATGGCGGAAAAAGAACCCGCTCCCTCGCTACTCCCCTGGTCTCGTCAAGCGATAGAACCTGGTCGCGAACGTGACTGGGATGATCACTCGATTTTCGCCGTTGTTAACGATTGGCGGTTGTGCAACCAGAGTCCAACGAGTCGGTGTTCCCAGACTCGCCCTCTCTTCAAGTTGCACGCTTGGGAGCAAAGTTTCCGCGGGCCAGGAGATGATGATTTGGTTACCCGGGCGAGCAATCGTGAGCAACGGCATATTCGTCCGTTGGATGGGAACGCCGACACCCCAAAAACCGCCGGCCAGGGTGAGGTTGCCGCCGCGAAGAGGTTCGGTGAACGGCTGGCCCATCGTTCCACTCAAAGCATAGGCTCCGCCCTTGCTCAAAGTGGTTCCGCCGTCGGCAATGACACTGTCGATTATCTTGAACTGGCTCTGGCCAACAGCCGGGAAAGCGACGCAAATCAGCCCGGACCAACAGAACAAAGACAAATTAATCCGTTTCATTTTTGGCGGCCTGCTTTTTGTTCGTTAGCGCCGATACGGTTTTTTCCAGAGCACGCAGACGTTCGTTGAGATCCTGAATTTCGGACTCCTTCGCTCTCATCTCGGCAGCTTTCTCACGGACCAGTTCGTACAAACCTTTAATCGCCGCCAACGCTACGCCGTCGGCGTCCACGGTGCTGATGTGTTTATCGTCCTCACCGACCTGGAAGGCGTTCGCGAAATCCTGCGCGATGATGCCGATGTGCCGGATGGCTGGGTTCTGCGTCTTGTAATTCCAAGTCTGGACGGGAATCGCCGCCAACCTTTCGAGAAGGGCGCGGTTATTGACCGGCGCTAAATTCTCCTTTGAAGCACGATCGCTGAGTGTCGCCCACGCGCCTCCACCAGCGGGCAATTGCACACCCGATGCCGGGTTGCCGCTCGCATCGAGGCCCGAGACGAACCGCGCTCCGCCGGTGGCGCGAACAGCGAATTCATCCGGGGCAACCGAACGAAAATCAGAATTGGCCGTTCCGTCGGCCCAAACAAACGCGCCATCATGCTCGGCGATGGCTCGATTGCCAGCGGCGAAACTGGTCGTGCCTTGCGCGGAATTCAGATGTCCGCCGGGCACCGTCGCGTAAGCCGCCATTGTCGAGTTGTCCTTGCCGCCACCAATCGTGCCAAAGATGCCGCCGGATCGGTTGTTCGAACCGCCGGCGACTACACCGAACTCGTTGGTCACGGTGTTGTCGCCACCGCCGCCGATCGCGCTCCAGAAGCCGAGTGCCTTGTTGGGAATCGTTCGATCCAGACTGCTGCTATAGCCGCCGCCGCCAGCGACCACGCCAGCATATCCAATCGCCAGGTTGTTCGCGCCACCGGAAACGGTGGCAAACTCGCCCTCCGCGAGGCAACTGCTGCCGCCGCCAACGGTCGAGGCCTCACCGCTGGCCCGGTTGAGGTAGCCACCGCTTACCGTTGCATAGCGGCCCACGAATATGTTGCCGTCATTGTTTCCGGCCTGATTGCCAAGACCGCCGGCAATCGTGCCGTATTCATCGGTGACGCGATTTGCTCCATTACCCCCACCGCCGCCGCTAATAACCGCTCCAAAAATCCCTTGAGCCACAAAATTTCCGCTGGCACCGCCGATCAGATTCGGCGCGTTTGCGTTGGGTTCCAACCGCAACGCTCGCGAATTGTTGACGCGAAATTCCAATGGCTGGTCATCGAGGGTGCCGAGGAAATTCGCGGGGGTTGTGCCGTTGTTGCCGGTCGCTTTCCAGAGGTCGAACGCGGAGATTTGGATCACGTTTGCGGCCACATCGATCGCGACGTTGTTCGTTCCGACGAAGAGCACGTCGTCACGCAAAGCATTCACGCTCTTGACCAGTTGGCCGGCAGGAATCTTATCAACCGTGATCGCAGTGGCCGCGAGCTTCGAACTGGTCACCGACCCATCCTGCAAATTGTCTGCGGCCACGGCGCCCACGGCGAGCATGGAAGTCACCACGCCTGCTGGAGCGATTGACAACGAAGTACCGATCAGTTTCAAGCCAGACCCTGCTGAATAAATCGTATCGTTATCGACTCCATCCGCGAACCCGGGAGGCAAACCGGTCAAGGCACTCCAAGGCACGGTGGCCGTTGCGCCGAGATTCTTCGCCACTTCCGCCGTGGCTGCGACGGACGCATAAATCGCATACGGTGTTGCAGTAATGGCCTGGCGTGGACTTAACACCGTGTAACTCCCGGTATCAACGCCGGGACGCACGGAGAGCTCCAGCCAAAAACTGTTCCCGTTGAAAATGTTCGCGCCAAAATCGATCTCCACGGTGAAGAGACCATTCGTCACCACAACCTCATCGAGGGTTACCGTGTTTCCCACCTGGTTGCCGCCAACCACAGCGTTGTTCAATTGGGCTCTCAAATCGTACAGGCCGTTGGCTAGAGTGGTCCCATCCATCAATCGCCCCTGGTAGGTGAATACGGTGCCCAGCGCGCTGGCTCGACGGGGCGTGCCGCCGATCTCGAAGAGTGTCAACAAGAGAACAAACGTGGCCGTGAAACGTTGGTAGATCATAATAAAGTGGTTGTGAAGCTATCGTCGAACCAAACGAAAAACTTGAAAAAGAGTGAAGCCGAAAGGGATTTGCAACTGGTTGCATGTCCAAATCAGCGAATCACTTAAGAAAACTTCCGCGCAGTCGATAATCCACCTGTTACAGAGTCTGAACTATTGAAGGCGCACCGATATATGAAAATCAAACCAGGTAACCAAGCCCCTCGGCGAAACCGGCCGAGTAACCAAGGGCGAGTCAACTCAGCCTTCACTCTGATCGAGCTTCTAATGGTAATCATGATTATCGGCATTTTGGCCGGGCTGCTCTTGCCTGCTTTCGCTACGGCGAAAGGCAAGGCCCATTCGATCAAATGCCTTTCAGCGATGCGGCAATGGGGACTGGCACTACAGATTTACGCGAACGACGGCGACGACGCGATCCCCCGTGACGGCACGGATAACGCCGGCCAATACGCGATCGACACCGGCAACAAAACGGGACCAGGCACTCCGAATGATCCTTTTGCCTGGTTTAATGCGCTGCCTCCCGCGATGAGCAGCAAACCATTCTCCAACTATTGGAACAATGTCACTTCAAATTACCGCAAAGAGCTTCCCTTCCCGAGCGGCCAGGGAGAAATCTGGCATTGCCCAGGAGCCAAAGCAGCGGCGAGCGACGCCTTCATGAAGGGAGGAGCGTTTGGATTCTTCAGCTACGCGATGAACCTCGACCTGAAACTAATGTCGACGATCAACAACGGGGTCCAGGGCAACATATTTGAATATCCCCTCATGCCCAAGCTCGGTAATATTCGCAACCCATCATCGGTCGTGATTTTTGTCGATGCCGCCTTCAGTCCGAGCCTGGAAAGCTATACTCCCAGTCCGGAGCGCAACGGTGTCTTTCCGGCCGCGCGCAGCGGGCGTTTCGCCAAGCGGCATGGCAATGGCGGCGGCAATCTCGTCTTCGTCGATGGCCATGCGAGATTTTTCAAACGCAGGTTCATCACCGGCGAATCTCCTGACCGGGATGAGGGATTCAACCCTGGCGTTATTTGGAACCCGAATTTCGACGTTGCCAGCGGTTCCCACCCAACATCCGGTCCTGCATTAGCAAGCCAGGGAAAAGAATCAACCGGTGGCAACTCGGCTGATTGAATCGCCGAACGCGCCCCTGAAAAAATCACTCCAGCCGCACGTCAAGCGTCGGCGGAGAATATCGGACGGCGAACACGAAAATCTCGGCGCGCCGATCCCATCTGGCAGGAATGCTCTCTCTTTCACCGTCAACAGCAGTTGCTGGATTTCCTTAACTCCATCTGAGGACCTCATCCCACGAGGAGCACGGCTTGAAAGCATGCAGAGGAGTCGACACAAGAAAGAAGCCATCGAATACAGTATTCACAAGTAATCACTCAAGGAAGGCAGACTCAGAACTCCTGACCCCGTGCGGAAAGTATTGTATAGAAGCGGAAAGAGCATGCCCCCTCTCCCCGTCCCTCTCCCCGCGCGAATTAAACAATTCCGTTGAATCCGCGCGGGGA
>JBDTOW010000357.1:0-5267 GCA_039933075.1 Verrucomicrobiota bacterium
GGATCGCATGCGGCGAAACAGCGCCGTTGCCGTAGACGCGCGGATCGACCCCGTTCGTTGTGAAGTAAATGGTCCCGGCGCTGGCGGAGCTCATGGAAAGTTCGACGACGCCGTCGATACCGCCTTCGTTTCGAAAGAAAACCGGCGCCGGAATCTGCGGATACAATCCGGCGACACGCAGTTGTTCGAGAAAAATGCCAGTGCGCCGCGGGAAATAACTCTTCAAAAGCCGCCGCTGCTCCGCCATCCACTCCTGATCGCGCGTGTAGGGCGGGTCGCGCCGAAAACCTCCCCAGCGCGCCGATTCTGAGATAATCGCGCGGTCTATTTGCGCCGCGCGTTCCATCCAGCGGGCGGCGGCCGCGGCAGGGGTTAAGGCGCCGTCGTCGAATAAGTGCTTCTGCGCCCGGTCGGCGAACGCCAGGCGAAACTCCGCATTGGATCTCAACTCTTGCGCCAAACGAAACGGCACTTCAAACGGCGCATTCACCGTGTCATCGTTCAATTGCTGCAAGACGTATTCGCCATCCCACACGAAGTATTGGAACGGGCCGGGCGGTTCGCGGCGGGCGATGGCGTACCAATTCTTGTTCTCGCCCCAGTCTTTGTTTCCGGCGTAATAGTTGAGCAGGAGGTAATCGATGTATTGGGTGATGTCGAGATGCTTCCGGAGCCTTTCATATTGCGAGTTTCGAGCTAAACCTCGAATCGCATTCAAGGCGTCGAACCCATTGATGTTTCCGTCCTTGACCTGAAACTCGTTGATGACGTCGTAGTCCTGTCGCTGGCCGCCGAAGTAAGAAGCGGCGAAGCTGGCGTCGGGCCGTTCCGCCGCGTCGTACACGCCCCAGTACAAGCCATCGAGAAACAGGTGCAGAAAGCGATTGTGCCCCGCCGTCCAGCCCATGGCGCGGTGAGAATCCTTCATCCACGCGTCGCGAGTGCGTTGCGCTCGAGCGCGGCCCGAGGGCTCCCAATGAATCCAGGAATTGTTGTAGTCCGCGCGCAACACGAGCGTATCGAATTTCTTCACAGGTGAATCGGGGAACAGTGGGTAATGCAGCTTGGAAGCACCATACTTCTCTTTGAAGAGGAGCCGGAACGAGTGTTTGGGGGACTTCACCGGGATGCGGTTGTAGTTGCCCTGAATGCGGAGGCCGCAATCGATTTGAAAACCCGGGCTGCCGTCGGGCAAAATCAACTCGACGGAACATGGCTTTTCCCAGGTCTCGCCCCGCTGCAGGGAGTTGACGTAAATACCGGTTCGTCTGTCGAACAGATCTTCCTTCCGGCAAACTACCGACAGGATCGGCAGCGATCTCAAGGATTCAATCATGTGATCGCGGTAAAGCGGGTCGTCCACCACGCGCGGATCCATTTCGTACGCGGACGGCTGCCCTTTCCACGCGGCCAGGCCAGCCGGGAAACCGGGCGGATTCTTTGGCTGACGCTTCACTTGCTCCAGAAAAATGTAGCTGTGAGTCGTGATCGACGAAACGCGAGCGCGGTCTTTGAACGCGGCGGCTCGCAGCACCGTGCTGTTGGTGATCAACAAGGAGTCCCTGTATTCGTAGCCGTTCGCCGATGTCGGTTCGCTGCCATCGGCCGTGTAACGGATTGCCGCGCCATCCACGGGGCACGCCAGCTTCAAAGAAAACGGGGTTTCGCTAAGGCAGCGCGGGATACTCACGGCGAGGTCTGGTAAAGCCTTCTGTTCGGGCGCGGCTGCCGCGAGCGGCTGGACCATGAGAAGCAAGAGGGTCATAGAAGAATGGCTCCTCATGATCCTGAGCAAATGAAGCGGCCATCGCCGTGTTGCCAGCACAAGCAAGGTTAGAAAACCTCTTCCGAGCAGGGAAGCTGAATCTAGAACATTGTGCGTTTAACGCCTTGAACCAAGCCGCTGAGGCGTTCTCTTCGAAGCCAAGACTCGCAAATGCATCACGTCTTCAATCGCCGTCGTGTCATTTTTTGGGGGCTGGGACTGTTGCTTTTCATCGCCGTTTCCTTCTTTGCCTTGGGGCGGAAACCAGCCCCTCTGATGTGGAAGGGAAAACCCGCATCGTATTGGCTTGCCAGACTGAGCTATTTCGATCTGCCAAATGCCAACGTCTCGGCCGAAGAGTTCCTCTTTGCTTCTGGGCCGGCGGTCGTCCCGGAGCTGACGCGTGGCCTAAGTCTGCCCGACAATCGGTTGCATGACCGATGGGTTGACCTCTATTTCAAGCTGGGCAGATGGCAGCGGTTTTTTAGATCGCCGACCAGGCGGGCGCACTATCTCGCGCACTGCGCTCGGGGGCTTGGCCTGCTCGGTCCAGCGGCGGCCCAAGCTGTTCCTGCACTGCTTCGCGCGCTAGGTGACAACGACCCGTGGGTTCGCTCGGCCGCGACTGAAGCGCTCGGAAGCATTGGCGCTGAGAAGCCGCTTATCGTTCCGGAATTGATCGCTGGCCTTTCGAGCACAAATTCGGCCTGTCGGCTCGGGTGCGTCATTGGTCTGACTCACTTACTCCCAGACCTCGGAGCGGCGACGGCCCTGCGGCACCTCGTGACCGATTCCGATGCAAATCTGAGGAGCTGGGTTGCCGGGAGTCTCTGGCGTGATGAATCCGACCCAGAGGCGACATTCGCGGCGCTGATGACTGCCATGGAGGATGGCAGCACCACTGTTCGCTCTCAGGCAGCCGAGAGCCTTGGGAAACTGCCTTACAAACAAGAAGCGGCGGCCAATGCTCTGCTGACTTGCTTGGAAGCAGAAATTCACGCTGGCGCGGACACGATCCCTGTTTGGAAGAGCGTCAGAGCTCTTGGAGAACTTGGCACGGCTGCAAGTCCGGCTGTTTCTCGAGTGACTCAGTTGGCCGAGCAGACCAACGCCAGCGGGACCTTTGCCGCAACGGCTCTGGGACGCATTGAACCGCAAAACTCAAAGTGGACTGACGAGCTTCTGAAACGTCTCGATGGCGGCGATGCGTTCTGGGTAGCCTGGGCTCTTGGCAGCCACGGCGACCGAGCGCGCGTTGCCGTGGCTCGCCTGCGCCAAATCGCCGCGACGACTGACTTGTGGCAGACGAAAGTCATGGCGGCAACGGCAGCATGGCGGCTCGATCCTTCTTCGCCAAATCCGCTCAAGTGGATCACGGATGAACTTCCGCAGCAAGAAAATGGTTATTATGAGGTGATCCGCCTTTTGGGCGAACTTGGTCCTGCCGCGAGGAGTGCTGTGCCGGCTTTGCGAAAACTCCGCTATAGTAACGGCATCATGGCGCACGATTATGCGAACGAAGCACTTCAGAAAATCGCGCCGGAATACATCTCGGACCCGTGGAGAAACTGAAGCTGAAGCGCTCTCCCGACCGTAGTGCAATAGCCAGGGGCCATTCGGGTGAGAGAATGGATCAGAGAAGCCCATTGACGGATGACTTTGAACCTGGGAACCGAGACCCTGGATCGCTTGCAAATCTCTACGATAACGGGATATGCTGGCCGGGTCACCCTAACAAAGGAACTGCATGAAACAGAGCTTGCTCGCCATTACTTTCATCGCCGCAATTACGGCAACCACTGGTTTCCAAGCGACAGCGGCCACGTTCGCGCAGGATGTGGAGTTTCTCCGGCAGCACACCGACCTGGTGGTGCTTTCGGACAAGTCGGGCACGGCGCAAGTGGCGGTAGCGCCCGCCTGGCAGGGGCGGGTCATGACCACCACGGCGCGCGGTCCGAAGGGCGCCAGCTTCGGCTGGGTCAACCGCGAACTCATCGCCTCCGGCAAGCTTCAGCCACACATCAACGTCTTCGGAGGCGAGGACCGATTCTGGCTGGGGCCCGAGGGCGGACAGTTCTCCATATTCTTCGCGAAGGGTTCCCCGTTTGATTTGGAGCATTGGTTCACGCCCGCCGCGGTCGACACGGAACCGTTCGCGGTAGCGACCAAAGCATCCGATCACATTCGTTTCCGACGCGAGATTCAACTCACCAATTACTCCGGCACTCCGTTCAAACTCGAAGTGAACCGCGAAGTGCGCCTGCTTTCTGTGGCCGACACCCTCGCCGGGCTTGGGGCAAAGCTTCCGTCAGGAGTAGAGTCGGTGGGCTTTGAGTCGGTGAATTCGGTCAAGAACACCGGCAATCAACCGTGGAAAAGGGACACCGGGCTGCTCTCGATCTGGATTCTGGGCATGTTGAATGCCTCGCCCGAGAGCACGATCGTGATCCCGTTCGAGCCTGGCTCCGAATCCGAACGCGGCCCCAGGGTGAACGACGCTTACTTCGGCAAAGTTCCGGCCGACCGGCTGGTCGTAAACAACGGCGTGCTGTTTTTCCGCGCTGACGCGAATTACCGGAGCAAGATCGGCGTCTCCCCTCGACGCGCGAAACCGGTAATTGGCAGCTACGACGCGGCCAATCGTACACTCACGCTGGCGCACTTCACCTTTCGGCGGGGTGACACCGACTACGTGAACTCTGCGTGGGAATTGCAGAAAGAGCCGTTCCGTGGCGACGTGGCCAATAGCTATAACGATGGCCCGCCGAAACCAGGTGCCAAACAACTGGGCCGGTTTTACGAACTGGAAAGTTCCTCGCCAGCGCTCGCGCTTCGTCCCGGTGAGTCCGCAACCCACGTTCACCAGACGATTCATCTGCAGGGAAGTGAAAAAAAGCTCGACGCCGTAGCTCGCGCTGTCCTGGGAGTGGGGTTGGATGAAATTAAAACCGCGTTCAACAAGTAGGGTTACTTGATACGCACCGGATGGCTCGCCTTCGAAACGCCGGTCTCATTAAAGGACTCGATCGCGAAGCTGTAGTCCTGGTTGATGGTCAACGCGCGCAGTTCAAGCTTGCTGCCCTGGTCGGCGAACACCTGGTAGGTCTGGTAGAGCTTGTCGTCTCTTATCCCCCATAAAATATTGTAGCCCACCGCGTCCGGCACTTCCGCCCAGGAAATGAACGCGTTGCGATCGTCCGTATCCCGACGGACCGTCAGATTGGCGGGGGTCCGCGGAGCCTCACCGTCACCTCGACCGAAGACGCGAATGTCACTGATGGCCAGATTGGGAGAAGCGACATAAACGTGTTCATACTTGATGTAGCGCGTCCGGATTGGTTTGGGCAGTTCAACGTAAGCATTTGGCCGATCACGTTTCTCATTCGTCAGGTCCGCCATCACATCCCATTGCTTACCGTCGAGCGAGTGATGCAGTTTGAATTGGGTGTAGGCACTAGATCTGAACGCCGAGGACACCCTTGAAGGCGTAGCCGAAGCCGAG
>JBDTOW010000358.1:0-5265 GCA_039933075.1 Verrucomicrobiota bacterium
AACGCGTCCATCCAGGCGACGGAACGGCCGGGCTTATGCGTCCACGGCAGCAGCAACAAGAACGTGCCCAGGAGAATCAGCGCGGCAAAGCCGAGCGGCACCAGACGCAAGTTCACTTCCTTGCGGCGTAGCGCCACCATGAGGGGAGCGATCTGATCGTCTGCGTGCGGCATTTAGTTCAGGTTGTGTGAGATGTTGCTCATTGATTGGTGGCGCGCGGCCAATAGGATGACACGATAGCCGGTGCAAGAGCCACTTGGCAATGCGCGTTGGATAATTGGACCCGCCGGGTTGCCCTTTACGCCGAGCCTGAACCGGTTATCATCAGTTCGATGAACAGTCTCAAGCAAATCAAGGAGGCGCTGGCGGTGGGCGCGGACGATTACCTGGTGCGCCCGCACGATCCCTTCCAATTGCGTTCCCGCGCGCTCGTGGGCATGCGCTGGCTTAGCTACATCGATTCCCTTTTTGAGGGAAAGTCCGGGAAGAAGTAATGCCGCGCGACGCTGAATCCGATCTCACTCCTCGACAGAGAGTGGACGCTTTGTTGCGCTCGCTCTATGGCGGTCCGGTGGGCGCAGACACAAGTCAGAAACTTGGTGAGTTGCTTGCCCGGCAGGCTACGGACGTAACTCCGTCCCCGAAACCAGGCTCGCTGCGCGAGCGTGAGGCGTTGCTGATCACTTACGCGGACCAGGTGCGCGAGAACGGAAGCGCGCCTCTGCAAACCCTCGCTCGGTTTTGTGAAAAATATCTCGCCGACGTCGTCAGCGGCGTTCACCTCCTGCCGTTTTTTCCGTGGTCGTCGGACGACGGTTTCTCCGTGAAGGATTATTTCGCCGTCGCACCGGAATACGGAACCTGGAACGACCTCGCGGCGTTCCGTCCGAAATTCGATTTGATGTTCGACGCGGTGTTCAACCACATGTCCGCGCAGGGCGACTGGTTTCAACGCTTCCTCCGCGATGAGCCGGAGTTCCGCGATTTCTTCATCACTGTTGCGGGCAATCCTGATCTCTCGCAAGTCGTCCGGCCACGCGCCCTGCCGCTCTTGACGGAATTCTCGACCGCGCGCGGGCCGGAACAGGTCTGGACCACTTTCAGCGCGGATCAGGTGGACGTGAACGTGAAGAATCCGCGCGTGCTGCTCGCACTTTTGGAAGCGCTGCTGTTTTACGTGGCGCACGGCGCGCGATTCATCCGGCTCGATGCCATCGCGTATCTGTGGAAGGAAATCGGCACGCGGTGCATCCACCTGCCCCAGACGCACGCGGTCATCCAACTGATGCGCGCCGTGCTGGACACCGTCGTGCCGCACGGGCAACTCGTCACTGAGACGAACGTGCCGCATGTGGACAACGTCGCGTATTTTGGTGACGGCACGAACGAGGCGCAACTCGTCTATAATTTTGCTCTTCCGCCGCTTGTGCTCCACGCGCTGCTGCGCGGCGACGCCACGCATCTGACGCGTTGGGCTGCCACACTCAAAGCGCCATCGGACCACACCACATTCTTCAACTTCCTTGCGTCGCACGACGGCATTGGCCTGAATCCGGCGCGGGGAATTCTGCCGCAGGCGGAAATTGATTTCCTCGTTGAGCGCTGCCACGCGCACGGTGGTTTCATTTCCTACAAGCACAACGCCGACGGATCGAAAAGCCCCTACGAGATGAACATCGTTTATTACGACGCGTTGAACGATCCGGCGTCCGGCGATTCGCGGGAAACCCAAGTGAACCGGTTCATGGTGGCCCAGGCCATTATGCTGTCGCTGGCGGGCGTGCCGGGGATTTATTTCCATTCGCTGTTTGGCTCGCGCAACGACCGCGAGGCGGCACTGGCAAGCGGGATCAACCGGCGCATCAACCGCCAGAAACTGACGCTGGCGGAGTTGGAGGCGGACCTGGCCGAGGAGGGCTCGCAACGGACCTGCGTGTTCGGACGATATCGTGTTCTGCTGAAGGCCCGCCGAAGTCATGTTGCTTTCGATCCGCATGCGGAGCAAAGAGTGTTTGGCGGAGACCATCGCGTCTTCAGCGTGTTGCGAACCGCCGAGCCGGGCCGCGATTGGGTGCTTTGCTTGCACAACGTCACCAACGAACGGGTGACTGCTCGTGTCACCACGGCGGACGTCGCGGCGGCGGAGGGTTGGATGGAGATGTTGAGCGAAAGGCCGAGTCCCGTCTCGGCGGGCGGAGCGGTTTCAATCTCGTTGCAGCCTTACGAAGTCAATTGGCTCGCGGGGCATGGGCCGTGTCCGTTAAAGATCGTCTAGCGTCGGATTCGACATGCCGCAACTATAACGCAATTCAACCAGCCTTGGACTCCTGTCGCTGCTGCGGAGTCCGAACGTGTTCGGAGTCGAGAGATTTCCGCAACTCGGCCACTTCTCGCCGGAGAAGAGTGATCTGCTCGACCAGGGCGCCGGAGTCGCCATCAGCCGGGATGGCGGCGAGTCCCTGCTGTTTCTCTTCCGCTTGCTGCTGGTTCTGTGTCGCGCTGACAAGGAACGCGATGAACAGGTTCAACATCGTGAAGGTGGTCACCATGATGAACGGCACGAAGAACGCCCAGGCAGCGGGATAGACTTGCATGACGGGGCGAACAATGCCCATCGACCAGCTTTCCAGCGTCATTATCTGAAACAGCGAATACATCGAGCGACCAATGGTGCCGAACCAGTCATCGAAGGGCTTCCCGAAGAATTGAGTGGCCAGGACCCCGGCGATGTAGAACCACAGCAACATCAGGAACAAAAGCGAGGCCATGCTCGGTATCGCCGTCACCATCGCCTGCACGACCATTCTAAGGCGGGGGATGACCGAGAAAAATCGCAGCGCCCGCAGGATGCGCAACGCGCGCAGCACCGACAGGTTAGGCCAGGCTGGCACTGCGGTCACGACCACGATCACGAAATCAAACAGATTCCAGCCGCGACTGAAAAAGCGCCATCCATAAGCAATAACCCTCAACGACAGCTCGACCACAAAAATACCAAGGCAAACACGCCCCACCCAGTCCAACGCCGGCCCGGCCACTTGGACAATCCCGGCTGATGTTTCCAGCCCCAGCCCCGCCGCATTGACCAGGATTACCCAGGCAATGAATACTTGAAAATGCGCTGATTCGACAATCCTCCCCAGTAGTCCGCGGAAATCGGTGGGTAAGTTGGGCGCTTCGTGAACTGGCTGGGCACCGGAGCTCCTGTTCGTGGGCTTCATGAAGATCGACTAACAGAAACTCGATCGATTCCCAGAAAAATCATTCCTGAATTGCCTGTGGAAACAACGATTTTTCACAAACGACTACGTCACTGGTCCTCTGACTTTGCTGGTCACGGTTAGCAGATTTCTGGGATTGGCAATGAGCCAGAAGCCCGGAATTAGCAGACTCGTCCAATTGATAACCGATCAAATTGTTTCTTGGGCCTCGAGGCTCCTCATACTACAATTCGCCTGGATGCTGCTACTTTTGAAAATACTTTTAGCTGCTGTCACGGGGTTCTTAATGCTGGCATTGCTGTGAGCCGGTTCGGTTACCTGCGCGACCGGTTGTTCCTTGTCGCGGCGGCGGGCTATGCGCTCAATCGCTGGCTGCTCAAGCCGCTGTTGCCGTCGCCGTTTCTGCACGGATACTTCAATGACCTGCTGTTGATTTCGGCGGCCTTGCCCGTGGTGCTGTGGCTGCAACGGCTGGTTGGCTTGCGCAAGCATGATCTCGCGCCGTCGTGGACGGAAATGGGTTTGCATCTCGCCGTGTGGTCGGTGATCTGCGAATTCATCGGCCCATTCATACTGCATCACGGCACGGCAGACCTGTGGGATGTCGCGCTGTATGCCGTGGGTGGCGTTGCCGCCGTCCTTTGGTGGAATCGACCCGCGCAGATAACCGCCGTGCCAGTCATGAGTTTCGACGCACTTGCACCCCATTATCGGAGAATGGAGGCCATCCTGGCGGGCGGCGTCTTGCAACGCTGCCGCACCGCCTACCTCGCGGAGGCGGCAACCTGCCGGCGTGCGTTGCTGTTGGGCGAAGGGCCGGGACGATTTCTCGTGGAATTGCTGCGAGCTAATCCAGATGTGGAAGTGATCTGTGTGGAAAACAGCCCGCGCATGATTCAGGAAGCCCTGCGCGAAGTGAAACGCAATGGTCTGGACACCGCTCGGGTCAGTTTCGAGCAAAGTGACGCATTGACATGGGAGCTGCCGCCCGCTGTGTTTGATCTGGTGGTGACCCATTTTTTTCTCGACTGCTTCCGGCGCGAAGAGCTTGAGGGATTGGTGGCAAAAGTGGCGGCGAGCGCGACGAACGATGCGCGATGGCTGCTGGCAGATTTCCGTCTGCCGGAGCGTGGCTGGCGGCGGTGGCGTGGGCGCGTGTTGCTCGCGCTCATGTATGGCTTCTTCCGCTATGCGACCGGATTGTCGGCGTCGCGGCTTACGCCTCCGGACGGATTTCTCGAGGCCGCCGGATTTCGGCGGGCGGGCCGGCAACTGGCGAACTTCGGTATGGCGCACGCGGACCTGTGGTTGCGGAGCCAAGGATGAATTCATTTTTCCCAGGCCTGTTGAAGCGATTAGAGCCGAGGCGAGTTCTTTGGTTGCGCCTGAAAGACTGGTGTCTGCGCCCGCAACAAATCCAGATACAATCGCTCGTGCGACGACTGCCCGCGCGATGGCGGGCGGTGCTGACCACGTGTGTTTATGGTTTGGGAGCGGGCGCTTCGGCGGTTGCGTTTCAACTGGGCATAAACTGGCTTTACCAAGTGGGTCCGGTCCGGCTGTCGCACCAGTCGCACGCGGTGTTTTTTGCCGGAAGCTTTGTGCTTCTCATCGGCTCATCGCTTCTCGTTGGCTGGCTGCTGAATTCGTTTTGTCGCGAGGCGGCGGGCAGCGGAATTCCGCAACTCAAGCTCGCCTACTAGATGTTGCTGATTGAGTCCGAGACGCACTTCGTGGTCGTGCTGGACCGAAAGGAGGGAGAGGTGATTGGGCTGGTGACGTTGCACGACTTGCTGCGCGCGGAATCGGCGATAGCTCAAAAAGCGAAGGAAGAGGAGTGAACTCTATGAAGGATCTTTGGCTGACGATTGGTCTCTGGGCCGTGGCGAGCCAAGGCCGTTCCCGGTGCGAGCTCGTAGTCAGCGCGGCAGCGTGGAATTAGGTATCTCCCGCTTCAGGCGAGGGCCGCAAGCAGGTCACGGAATCCGCCGTTGTCCTTCGTGTTTGCATTTCTGGTCGTCGTTAAATACCAAGCCTGCCACCC
>JBDTOW010000359.1:0-5262 GCA_039933075.1 Verrucomicrobiota bacterium
CGAAAGGCTACAGTATGAACAGGCTCCGAATTAAGGGGAATTGGAAGGTCGTCAAGGGGAAACTGAAGCAAAAATACGGCGACCTGGTGGGGGATTATCGCGCGGAAGAGAACGGCAAGGAGCAACAAAATGCGGGGCGGATGCTGAAACGCATCGCTAAGTCCCAGGAGGATGTTCGGGCAACAATCGAGAAATATTGTTGCTAAAATTCGAAGGTACATTGTGGGGCACAAGCCAAGTCGTAAAAACACTGAAAGGACTCGTCGTTATGTTAAACTGGTCATTAGCTTTCCTGATCATCGCGTTACTCGCAGCGCTTTTGGGGTTCGCGGGTGTTGCCGGCACGGCGGCCGGAATCGCAAAGATCTTGTTCGTGACTTTTCTGGTTTTGTTTTTCGTTTCACTCGTGTTTGGCAAGAAGGTTGTATGAACGTGGAGCCCTCCTTTTCGCCGGTCAAAACACGGAGTCGGCGCCTGCCGGGCGGAACCCAGCGGGGCACTCTTGCAGAACAAAGCAGGCAACAGCAATGGAAAAGAACTCGCATGCGACTCAAATTAACACACCAGATTGCGGCATTTGCCGTGTCAATCGTTTTGGCAAGTTGCGTGAAAAATGACCAAACGGCGACCGAGTCGAGTTCTCCGCCGACGGAGTCCCCCGCCACGGCCAGCGATGTTAAAAGAGAAGTCAAGGAAGCGGTCGACGCCACAAAAAGCTATCTCGACAAGAACAAAGACCAGTTCCTTGCTTCGGTCGACGCACAGCTCAAGGCCCTTGACGCGAGGATCAGCGAGCTTGGTCAGAAAGCTGACATTCTCAAGGACGACTCGAAAGTCGAAGCCGAAAAAGCCCTGGACGGGCTTCGAGAAAAGCGTGGGGAACTCACACAAAAACTTGACGAACTTAAAAAATCGAGCGCGCGAAGTTGGCAGGACTTAAAGAGCGGGTTTTCCGCGGCTATGACAGACTTTGAAAAGGCTCTCGAAGAGGCCAAAAGCAAGATCCGCAAAAACAGTTAGACCTATTGGCAGCCTGCCGGGGATTCCCGAAGCGCTGGCCGATTGGTTGGGGGTCGCTCTTTGTCCCCGCTTCCAGTAATCGAATACCTACCGGAGAATATTATGTCTGAAGAAGTGCATCATTTTGCTCGCAGTCTGAGGCTGGCCGAAGCCATCGTGGATCAACTTCAGTTGGCTGGATTTGATTCGAAAAAAATCTCGGTTGTTTTATCCGACAAGACGGTAATGAAGCGCTTCGCTCATCAGCATCATACGAAAGCACCTGACGAAGCGGCGACGCTGGCTGGAGCGGGAGGACTCTTAGTGGGGGCGATTGTCGGAGCAGCCTTCGGGTGGCTGGCCTCGCTCGGCACCATAAATCTCCCCGGTGGAGGATTGTTGGTTTCAGCCGGCCCACTCGTCGCGACATTGCTTGGCGCCGCGGCCGGGTCTGCACTGGGAGGAATACTAGGGGCCGTCCTCGGCCTCCAATTCTCCGCGTCCGGTGTAAAGCCCTATAGTGATCGACCGTTCCAGGATGGGCAGATCATGATCTCTGTTTACGCCAATGACCCACCGGAGGCTAAGCGCGCTCGAGACATCTTTCAGATCCTTGAAGCTCTCGATAAGTCATCCGCGAGTCACGAGTTTAGCGCGCGAAATTCCCAGGACCCGAGCAAAATGGGGTGGCACTGCGCAGCTTGAAACCTGCCGTTCGCCACTCCACACGGCGGTTTGGCCGCGTTGGTTTCTTCTCCAGTTAAACGTGTGATTGTTCTCTCCGGCGCCTGCCCCGATTGGTACAGTAGTTGCGGCGTCAGGGGTGAAGCGAGCGGCATACCTCCGCCAAACCTCGCCACTAAAACGGCGCTGAAGGCTTCATCTCGCCGAGCTTGGAGGTTTGTCGGCGGGGGGATGGGAGCGTTTGAATTCCTTCTCGATTCTGGCCGGTGGTTGACTTAGGTTTTCTGGTCCGAGCCGGAAAAGATTATCCTGAAGACCTATGAGAGTGCTCATCATCGATGACGAACAGAATATCCGCAAAATTACCGCGTTGGCATTGGAAGGGATGGGGCACGCAACCGCCGGAGTGGAAGATGGGACCGCTGCGCTAAGAGAACTCGACAAAACTTGCTTTGACGTCGCGTTCCTCGATTTGAAACTAAACGGCGAGAGCGGGCTCGATTTAATCGGTGAGTTGTTAAAAAGCAGCCCGCCATTGGACATTGTGGTCTTCACGGCGTTCGCTTCCGTCGAGAGCGCGGTGGAAGCGATGCGACGCGGAGCGGTGGACTACATCGCGAAGCCATTTACTCCGGAGCAGCTCCGGCGGGTGCTCAACCGGATTGTCAAAACACGGAATCTCCAGTGCCGGCTGGCGGACCTCGAGTCACGGATTTCCAGCGATTCGCCATCCACCGAACTCGTGTCTGTTGAACCCGCGATGCAGAAGGTCTTCGAACTTGCTCGGAAAGCGGCCGATACGCCGGCGACCATGTTGATTCTCGGTGAGAGCGGGACGGGCAAAACCGTTTTGGCTCGAGCCATTCATGACTGCAGCCAGCAAAAGTCGAAAACTTTCGTGACGGTGAGCTGTCCGAGCCTATCGCGCGAACTATTGGAGAGCGAATTATTCGGGCATGTCCGGGGCGCCTTCACCGGTGCTGTGGGAGAGACGTGGGGGAAGGTCTCGGTGGCCGATGGCGGAACCTTGTTCCTTGATGAAATTGGCGAACTGCCATTGGAGATCCAACCCAAGCTCCTGCGGCTGCTCCAAGACAAGGAATATGAACGCGTCGGCGAGGCTAAAACCCGGCGCGCGAATGTTCGGGTGATCGCGGCGAGCAACAAAGACCTTGAGCAAGCGGTCCAGGACAGCCGCTTTCGGGAGGATTTGTTTTATCGGCTCAACGTGATCTTGCTTCACCTTCCGCCTTTGCGGGAAAGAAAGGGAGATCTGCTGAATATCGCCCGGGGTTTTCTCAGGTTTTTCTCAGCGCAATGCGGAAAGAAAATAAAGCGATTCTCTCCTTCGGCGGAGCAGGCCTTACAGCAGTATGGCTGGCAGGGCAACTTGCGGGAATTGCGGAACGTAGTGGAGCGAGCGGCGATTCTCGCCAGCGGCCAGGAGATAGATCTTGCGGATCTTCCCGACAAATTGGATTCCTCAATGGATAAACAGGGGGATGCGGTCGCTATCGAGCTAGGCAACAAGGTGACGCTCGAGACGTTGGAGAACGAACATATTCGCCGGGTGATAGGCCAGACGAAGACGATGGAAGAAGCTGCTCTGGTGTTGGGAATCGACCCGGCGACATTGTATCGCAAGCGCAAGAAACTCGGATCGTAACCTTAACGTGTTGACTCTTTAGGAACTTTGGCCGCTGTTTATGCTTCGCACACGCTTGTTCCTGAACCTGGTGCCTTTCATCGTCATCCTCATGGCCGTAGGGCTGTACGCGATTGCGCTCTTTTCACGACTCGGCAAGAGTGTCGAGGAAACTGTCATGGGCAGCTATCAGAGTGTGATGGCTGTGCAGAGGATGGAGCGTGCACTGGGACGAATGGATGAAGGAATACTGCAGGCAGTCAAGGGAGAGAAAAGCTCCGGAAAGGCGTTCTTTGAAGCAAGCCGAAGCGTCTTCGAGCGAGATCTCGAGCGCGAACTAGATAGCCGCGCTGTCCCCCGACAGGATCGTCTGGTGCGTCAATTGATGACCAACTACCAGGCTTTTCACGAGGCCTCCACCAACCTTCTGACGCTCGACAAACAGCGGGAGCAACGCAAGGTTTACGATCAGAGCCTTTACCCGCGGTTGCTCGCGATCAATGTCCTGCTGGAAGAGGCCCGGCGGCGCAACCACTCCGCCATTCTTTCCACCGGCGTCAGCATTCAGAATATCATCAAGGATGTCACCCGGTTGATGGTCATTGGCATGATGGTCGCCTTCGCGGTTTCCAGTTATGCCTGTTTTCAGTTGGCCCGGGCAATCCTGGAACCGATTCAATCGTTGACTCGTGCAACCCAGGCGGTGGGTGAAGGCAATCTGGATCAATTGGTGCCCGCGGTTGGGGAGGGCGAGCTCGGCAAACTGGCCAAATCCTTCAATCAAATGGCAACCCAGCTCCGGGCCTATCGCGACAGCACCACCGAACGAATCGTGCGCGTACACCGCACGATGGAAGCAACACTGGCGTCTTTTCCTGACCCTATTTTCGTCCTCAACGATAAAGGCCGCATCGAGCTCAAGAACCCGGCGGCCGACGGAATGGCCGCTCATTTGCGATTGACCGACGAATTGCCTGATCGTCTCCAGCAAACTGCCCGCAAGGTGCTCGAAAGCGGTCAGAATTATCTGCCCGACCATTTCAAAGAGGTTGTTTCGTTTCGACTCAATGGGCACGACAAGTTTTTTCTGCCACGGATTCTCGCGATGAGAAACAAGGAGGACGTGCTCTTTGGTGTCGCCGTGGTTTTATACGATGTCACCCGGTTCCGGCTGCTCGACGATGCCAAAACGAATTTAGTTGCTACAGTCAGTCATGAACTCAAGACCCCGTTGACCAGCGTCCGCTTGGTGCTCCATCTTTTGCTTGAAAAAGCGGTGGGACCGCTCACGGCGCAACAGGACGAATTGCTGGTAACGGCGCGCGATGACGCGGAACGATTGCTGCGAATTCTGAACGACCTTCTCGACCTGGCTCGGCTTGAGGAAGGGCATACCGAATTGCACCCGGAGCCGGTTGCTCCGGCCGACCTGATGCAGACGCTCGCCGATGAAATGAGTGAAACGGTTGCCGGGAGAGGGCTGAAATTGAACTTCGCCATCGAACCGAACCTGCCGTGCGTGCGGGTGGACCCTCAGCGGATTCGGCACGTTTTCACCAATTTCATCACCAATGCGCTGAAGCACTCGCCTCCCGGCGGCGAGATTCTGCTGCGCGCTTCACATGACGGAAATCTCTCGGTCCAGTTCAGCGTGATTGATCAGGGGCCGGGCGTTCCGGAGGAATTCCAGAGCCGGATCTTCGACCGCTTTTTCCGTGTGCCGGGCCAACGGCAAACCGGAGCCGGATTGGGTCTATCGATTGCCCGTGAAATTGTGGTTGCTCATGGCGGACGTATTGGGGTCAAAAGCCGGCCGGGCCGAGGTAGCGAATTCTATTTTGTATTGGGCGAGACCGACGCTGAAACTTCGCCGGCATGACGCGGCATTCAGCTTGCGCCCGCCATCCTCGGGAGTGGCTGTCGCGGTCAGACCT
>JBDTOW010000360.1:0-5246 GCA_039933075.1 Verrucomicrobiota bacterium
CGCGGCTGCCTGGAAGGCTCGCAGGATTAGAGCACGCGGCCCCCGGCGAATGACAACGGAACTCGCGCTTCCAGCGGGTGTTGTCTAATCTCGCCGGGTGAAACTAATCTCGTGGAACGTCAACGGCCTTCGGGCGGTGCTGCGGAAAAACTTTCTGGATTATCTCGCTGAGGAACAGCCCGACATCCTCTGCCTGCAGGAAACCAGGGCAGGTCTCGACGATGTCGAACAACTCTGGTCTAACGATTACACCACGTACTGGAACACGGCGCAGAAAAAAGGTTACTCGGGCACGGCGATTTTCACCCGGAGCCCTCCCATTTGGATCACGACCGGCATCGGCGTGGCCGACCACGACAAGGAAGGCCGCGTCCTCACGGCTGAGTTCGCCGACTTCTCCCTCGTCAACGTTTATTTCCCCAACTCGCAGCGCGAACTTACCCGGCTCTCTTACCGCCAGAAATGGGACCGTGAGTTTCTTCGTTACCTCAAAAAACTAGAAAAGAAAAAGCCGGTGATCCTCTGCGGCGATTTCAACGTTGCTCACACGGAACTCGACCTGGCCAATCCCGAAGCCAACGTGAAGAATCATGGGTTCACTCGCGAAGAACGCGCCGGCTTCAGCGCCCTCGTGAAGGCTGGTTTTGTCGACACCTTCCGCGAATTCGAGAAGAGCGGTGGCCATTATACCTGGTGGAGTCCGATGGCTGGCGTGCGCGCCCGGAACATTGGCTGGCGCATTGATTATTTCCTCCTGAGCGCCAGCCTGCGCCCGCGCCTGAAACGCGCGTTCATTCGTCCCGCCGTGATGGGCAGTGATCACTGTCCGGTGGGAATCGAACTTTTTTGAAAAGGCTCCTGGGGAACAACGGACGGCTAGCACATGATTCCTGATGGTCTCGATATTGCTACTCCACTTGCGAAATAAATAATCGAACTAAACGGCCTGACAATCAGGCAAAATTGAATTATTGAATTGCATTATGCAACGCCGACGCCTTGTAATCTTTCCATTGGCCATCGCCGCGGTGGTGGTTCTTTTTCAGTACTGCAGCTCAGAGAAAATCACCAACCCTGAAACTGGGAAGAAAGCTCGCGTGGCTTTGTCGTCCGCTCAGGAGGCGGCGCTCGGTTTGCAAAGCTATCGCGAAGTGTTGGCCACAGCGGATGTCCTGCGATCCGGTCCCGAAGTTGACATCGCTCAACGCGTGGCGAAACGCCTGGCCGCTGCTACTCGCGACGCGAGCAGGGAGTTCGATTGGGAAGTCAGCGTTGTGCGCAGTTCAATGGCCAACGCTTTTTGCCTGCCCGGAGGGAAAATCGTGGTTTACACCGGCATTCTGCCCATCGCGAAAACCGAAGCTGGTTTGGCAACGGTGATGGGCCATGAAATGGCCCACGCCACCAGCCGGCACGGATCACAACGGATTCTGCAAAGCGAAATCGCCAACACGGTGATGATGGGCGCACAGTCGTCTCTGGCCCTGGGAGACATGGACGTGCGGCAAAAACAGGCGATCCTTGCTGCCCTCGGGGCCGGCGCGCAATTTGGGATTTTGCTCCCGTTCAGTCGCGACCACGAGTCCGAGGCGGACGAAATCGGACTGCTTTACATGGCCCGGGCGGGTTATGACCCACAAGAAGCCATCGGATTTTGGGAACGGATGAGTCAGGCGAGCGGCGGACAGCCGCCGGAATTCATGTCCACGCATCCATCACACGGTACGCGCATCGAGCGTTTGCAGAAAGCCATGCCGAAGGCGCTGGCGGAATACAACCAGACAACCCGGCAGCGATGACGTCCCACACGGAGCCCTGGGGCCAATTGGCGGCGGCCCTCTCGCCCAGTGCTTCTTGTAGACCCCACGAATTGAAAGAGGTGTTGCCAACTCACGAATTTCGTTGTCATGCTCGTTGCCGTGACCAACCAAGGAATGCCGGAACAGCAGCGGCTATTCGATCTTGCCTCCGCGAGTCCGGTGCTGCTTCGGCTCACCGCCACCCTGGATTACATCGAAGAACTTATCCGGCTGGAATGGTTTCGTGAGGAATCCCACCAACCGGAAGCAACGCTTCGGATTCGCTGCACGGGCCTGCAAAAGCTTACCTGGGAGCTCGTCCACGGAACGACCTCCGAACAGGACGACTCGTCACTTCACCGTTCAGCCATCCGCGCTCGACTCGCGCGGTTGAGCAAACGCTTTGTTGTCGCTGAGAAAGGTTTCGCCGCGCAGTCGCGGGTCAATGACCGCCAGAAGAGATCGATAGTCGAAAGACTTCAATCGCCTGCCGACAACGACAAATGGGTTTGGCTGGAGGATAAAATCGTTGCCATGGCGCGCGACCTGCGTATTCAGTTCAGTCCATTGGGACGGATGTTCCAGCAGATCGAAAGACAAAACCCTTCAGGTTATTCTGCGATGGAAGATGTCGCGCGTCAGGAGCAGAAAAAGCAAGCGAAGCTCGCGGCCGAGCTGGCACGTCGGCGTGAAATGCAGCAACGTCTCCGTGACGAACAACGCAAACGCCAGGCCGCCCGGCAAACGGCAGGACGCGAACACACATCTCGCACACGGAAACAAACCTCGCACGAGACGTCTCCGGCTCAGACTTCTCCGCCGCGCTCGCGTTTGCCGGTGCCGCCAGTGCCGCTGGCTGTGGAACTCCCCGCGATTGAGTTTCAACAGGTATTTCTCTCCTTGCCTGACCTGAAAGGTTATTTTCTGCGCGAACGGGCTGCGCGATGGTGGATTTCTAATCAGTCGGACGATCTGCTGTGCCTCCCATACTGTCGCATCCAGCGGTTGGAATACCAGATACGCTCCGCGCTGCGGGTGTTGGGGCCATTGCGCGGGCGAGCGCTCCTGTCTGATGAAGTGGGGTTGGGTAAGACGATCGAGGCGGGCCTCGTACTCAAGGAATATCTGACGCGAGGAATGGCCAAACGAGCCCTCATCCTTACCGTCCCATCCCTCGTGGATCAATGGGAAGAAGAACTGGCCGATAAATTCAACCTGGCATCAGCCACCACCAACCACCCGAGCTTCCGCGCCGATCCGGCTGCTTTCTGGCGGGATCATAACCTCATTGTCGCCTCCTTGCACACAGTCAAGCAGCCCGCGCACGTTGCCGTGGCGCAGACGGTGAATTGGGATCTGCTGGTCGTGGACGAAGCGCATTACCTCCGCAACCGGGAATCGCAGGCCTGGCAGGCCGTCAATGCGCTCCCGCGCCAGTTCCTGCTCTTGCTCACCGCCACGCCGGTGCAAAACTCCCTCGAGGAACTCTATAACCTCGTCACTCTCTTGAAACCAGGACAATTGCCATCGCCCAAAGAATTTCGCGCGCGCTTTATCGATCGGAACAAACCGCATCAGCCTCGTCAGCCCGAGGAATTGCGCCGTCTGCTGGGCCAGGTCATGATTCGCAATACTCGCGCCAACGCAGGCATCCAATTGCCGCCGCGCCGGGCTGAAACAGTTTTGTTCGAACCCGACGTCACGGAACGCGAGTTCTGGCAGAGCTGGGAGAAAGAATTCCGTGAACAGCTCACCCAGCTAAATCCCAGCCAGGCCAGCCTTTGGGGCCGCTTGTTGCTCCAGGCGGCAGGCAGCAGTCCCAACGCCTGGCGCGGTGCCCTGGAAAAATTTCCCGCGCGCGCCGTTGCGAACGGATGGTCCGGCCGGGCGCCGCTGGAGGCGAGCTGGAAAACCAAGTGTGAACTCCTGCTGCCCTTGACGCAGGGAGAAGGTGGTGTGGTGATCTTCAGCCAATTTTTGAAAACCCAAGCGGCGCTCGCCGAACACCTGCGGAGGACGAAGGTCCCGACGTTCGTGATTAATGGCCAGACGCCGCCCGTCGAGCGCCAACCCATGAGCGATGCTTTTCGTCAGCAGGGCGGCGCGCTGTTGCTCACCCACAGTGGCACCGAAGGACGCAACCTTCAGTTCTGTCATCGGCTCGTGAATTTCGACCTGCCGTGGAACCCGATGGAAATCGAGCAGCGCATCGGCCGGCTGCATCGGATCGGCCAGCAGCATCCCGTGAGGATTTTCAATCTGGTGCAGGCCGGCACACTCCAGGAACATCTGCTGCAGATTCTGCAGGAGAAACTCAATCTCTTTGAGTTGGTCGTCGGTGAAACCGGGTTGATCCTGGGCGACCGGTTCAGCAGCGACGAATTTGCCGAGGAAGTGTTTCGTCGCTGGCGCGAGAGTGAAGGCCGCGTAGCCGAGGCTTTGCAGAATCTGGGCGACGAATTGGCCACGGCGCACGCGGATTATCAGCAGGTCAAGCAACTGGACGAGACACTGTTCGCCAAAGATTACGAGTTATAGATCAAGCCCGGCTGAAAACCATGAAGTTCTCCCGCCTGACACACGATCCGGCAGCTCTCATCGAATTGTTCGAACAAGGGCTGACCGTCCTTGGCGCCGTCCACGAACGCCCGTGGCATGACCGCCTTCAGCTCATCGCGGAAGGACCTTCGGCAAAACTTTGGAATTCCGATGGCACGTTCGTCGAGACGGAACTGCATTTTTCGCCCGCCGACACCACCGGTCCGCGCGAGGCCGACAAAGAGGTGTTCCCAGGGTGCCCGCTCACTTTTCGGCTTGCGGAAGCGCTTCGCCATTCACCGATGCCACTCGAGCGAATTGTGCTCCGACCATTGGATTCTGGAAATGTGCCTGCGCCCGAAAGTGCCGAGAAGGTGTGGCATCAACAATTTGCCGGCTCTTCCCGGTGGCATATGGAAGGGCCCTTCAAGGCGGCCTGGCATTTTTCGCTCCTTTCGCTCGTCCGCTGTGAAATTCAAGCAATCGATCAACATTGGTCGCTGCACCGCCTCGTCCTGTCTTTGCCTCAAGGGGAGCAAGACGAGTCTCTGAGCGCGGCTTTTGATTTCGCACAAGTCGATCCCGATCCTCAAAATCCGCTCGATTGGCCCAGCATCGAACACAGCCATTTGCGGCCACTCCTGCAGTCCGCTCTCGAACAAGATCTGGCCGAGAACCTGGCCAGCATTCGATTGCGGCAACAGAATTATCTGCACAGAGAACTGGAACGTATCGATGACTATTTCGAAGCCTACGAGCGGGAACTCCTCGATCGCCAGTCGCGCTCGCAGAGCGAGAGCACGAAGATGAAAACCAACGAGCGCCTCGCCGCGGCCAGAGCCGAACACCAACGTCGCCGTCAGGATCAGGTTCAACGCCACGAGATTCGCCTCATTCCTCATCTCGACG
>JBDTOW010000361.1:0-5236 GCA_039933075.1 Verrucomicrobiota bacterium
CCAAGTGGCTGCTGGCGAACCACCGGAAACTGATTGACGCAGATTACTGCATCAATGAAGGCGGTGGAGGAGAAATCAAGAATGGGACTCGCCTGTTGAACGAGGTGCAGGCGAGCGAGAAAATTTATCTCAGCCTGCGCCTCGAGGTTAAAAACCGCGGTGGCCATAGCTCGCTGCCTACCAAAGACAATGCGATCTATCGCCTGGCCGAGGGACTTGTCCGTCTCTCAAAGTTCGAGTTTCCCGTGAAATTGGATGAGATTACGCGCGCCTATTTCAAGCGCATGGCGAGGATTGAAAAAGGGCAGACCGCGGAAGACATGGAATTGATCACCCGGACGCCGCCTGATCCTGGCGCAATCTCGAGATTGGCAGCGACGCCGTTCTACAATGCGCTGATGCGCACGACGTGGGTAGCCACGATGGTCGAAGCAGGCCACGCCGAAAATGCGTTACCCCAAACCGCGCGCGCCGTCGTGAACTGCCGCATACTTCCCACTGACGTTCCCGACGAGATTGAAAGAACTCTGGTGAAGATTTTGGCCGACGATCAGGTTAAGATTTCGCGTATCGATGAGCCGGTCAGCAGTCCGCCATCGCCACTCAAACCACAAATCATGCAAGCCGTGGAGCACGTCACCGAACAGCTTTGGCCGGGCGTTCCAACTGTTCCAATGATGTCAACCGGCGCGTCGGACGGCGCCTATCTTCGCAACGCGGGGATCCCAACTTATGGCGTTTCCGGAATCTTTGAAGACATTGATGACCTCCGATGGCATGGGAAAGACGAACGAGTGGGCGTGAAAGAGTTCTACGACGGTCACGAGTTCTTGTACCGATTGATTAAAATGCTCGCGTCGGAGGGCTAGCGGTCCCAAATTTTATCAATCTAGAAGCCAGGCGCCCATTCCGACGCTAATGACAAAATTGAAAACGGATCAAATTGGTTGTTCTGAGCTCCGCCAATTGGTGGCGATGGAACGGCGCAGCTTTTTGAAAGTGGGCTTGCTTGGCTTGGCGGGCTTGTCGCTCGCGGACTTGCTCAAGTGTGAAGCCGCTGCCGTGGCCAACGGCAAATCTCGCTCGCGGGAAAATTCCGTGATCATCCTCTGGATGCGCGGAGGACCCAGCCAGCACGAAACTTGGGACCCGAAACCCGAAGCGCCGATCGAGTACCGCGGTGAGTTCGGAGCGATCTCCACCAATGTCCCTGGCATCCAAATCTGCGACCTGCTTCCGATGAGCGCGCGAATCATGGACAAGTGGTCCATCATCCGCAGCCTGCATCATACGGATGCCGGACATTCTTCCGGCGACCAGATTTGTTTCACCGGTTATCCGGCGGCTCCCGAGGTGCCGCCCGAAGGTCCCGGCAACATCATGCCCAGTTGCGGCTCGATTGTGGCAAGACAACTGCAACATAAAACCCCCAGGCTGCCGGCCTACGTGATGATCCCCAGGATTCTGCCCGGTGCCGGCGCCGCTTACCTCGGGGGCGCTTGCAATCCTTTCGAAACGATTGCCGATCCGGCCAGGGACGGGCCGTTCAAGTTGCCCAATTTCGCCTTGCCCGCGGGCATTTCGTTGCAACGCCTGGACAGCCGGCGAGCTTTGCTCGAAGGCGTCGACAACCTGCGACGGGATGTTGATCAGAGCGGTCAAATGGAATCGATGGACCAGTTCCAACAACGGGCCTGGGACATGTTGTCGGGTAGAGAAGCGCGCGAGGCGTTCGACCTCGACGCCGAGCCGCGCGCCATTCGCGAACGCTACGGTTACCTTCCCGAGTTCAAGGCGCCCACTTCGGACCGCTGCGGCGCGCCGGCCTGGAGCCAACGATTTCTGCTCGCGCGACGCCTCGTTGAAGCCGGCGTGCGGCTGGTCACCGTGGACGTTCGCTGGTGGGACACCCACGTGCAGGGTTTTGACACGATGCGCAACGGTTTTCTGCCGCGCTGGGATCGTGCGTACAGCGCCTTGATCGAAGACCTGGAACAGCGCGGCTTGCTCACATCGACGATGGTAATAGCCTGGGGTGAATTCGGCCGGACGCCACGGGTCAATGCCAATGCGGGCCGAGATCATTGGCCGAACGTGTTCAGCGCGGCGGTCGCCGGCGGCGGTGTCCAGGGCGGCCGCGTGGTCGGCTCTTCGGACTCCAAGGGGGCTGAGCCGGAGTCCAATCCGAAAACTCCCCAGGACGTGCTGGCGACGATGTATCGTCATCTCGGCATCGACACCACGGTTCAGTACACGGACCATTCAGGCCGGCCCCACCCGGTTCTACCATCGGGCAACCCAATCGAAGAGCTTTTCACGTGATGCCAGCGCGCCCTTCAGTTTCCCTGACTCGTTTTGTTTTCCTGCTGCTGATTGCTTTTGCCCTCAGTTCGTTTCCGAGGCTCCGTGGCGAACTGCCTCGCGCGCGTTTGTACACCGTGTTTCCGCCCGGGGGGAAAGTTGGGACCACCGTTGAAGTCAATGTAACCGGGGTGGATCTTGATGAACCAACTGGAATTTACTTTTCCGACACGAACATCACCGCCAAACCAAAACTCCGCGAAGGGACCGGCGAGCCCGAGACGAACAAGTTTCTTGTCACCATCGAAACAACGGCCCTTCCTGGCATTCATGAGGCGCGCGTCATCGGTCGATTCGGGATTTCCAATCCGCGTTCGTTTGTGGCGAGTGATTTGCCGGAGATCATCGAAACGGCAACCAACGCCACTCCCGCGACAGCACGTGAAGTCGTACTTGACACCGTCGTCAATGGACACATCGATGCGAACGCGGCGGACTACTTCAAATTCGCCGCGAAGAAAGGGCAACGGCTGCTGATCGATTGTCAGGCCAAAGACATCGACTCGCGAATGGAAGCGGTGCTCGTTTTGTTTGACACATCGGGCCGGGAACTCGAACGCAATCGACGTGGTGGTCTGCTCGATTTTACCGCTGCTGCGGATGGCGAGTATCTCGTGGAAACGCACGACTTTTTGTACCGGGGCGGCGAGGAATACTTTTATCGGCTCACCATCAGTGCCGGCCCTCATATCGACTTTATCTTCCCGCCTGCCGGGTTGCCCGGAACAAAAGGCAAGTATTGGCTTTACGGAAGGAATCTGCCAGGCGGAGCTCGGGCAAACGGGATGACGATTGAAGGCAAGCCGATTGAGCAACTCTCCGTGGACATCGAACTTCCGGACGATCTCGCCGCGCGAATGAATTGGCCATTCAGCACGCTGCGCCAGCCGGCTGCGGCCATTCTCGATGGGATTGAGTATCGGCTGCGTGCCCCGGAATCGGGCCGCTTGGACAGGGTTTCCAATCCTGTGATCCTAAGTTTCGCGAAGGCGCCAATCGTCGTTGAGCAAGAGCCGAACAATAAACCTGAAGCGGCGCAAAAGGTCTCTGTGCCTTGCGAATATGTCGGCCAGTTCTACCCTCAAGACGATCGGGACTGGATCACTTTCGACGCAAACAAGGGAGATGTTTATTGGATTGAAGTCATCTCTCAAAGGTTGGGATTGCCCACCAGTCCTTTTGTGGTCATCCAGCGCGTTACCAGGAATGACAAGGGGCTGGAACAGTCATCGGACGTTCAGGAACTTTATGCCGGTGATAACAACATCGGCGGCGACGAATTCAAGACCTCCGCCCGCGACCCGTCCGGGCGCTTCGAAGCGAAGGAAGGCGGGACTTACCGTATCCAGGTGCGCAACTTGTTTAGCCGGGCGGAAGCTGATCCCCGTTTGGTCTATCGCTTGTCCCTTCGCAGACCCGCGCCCGACTTTGGTCTCGTCGCTTTGCCTCAACCTCCTCCGCCAGTCAACAAAGACAAAAAAGAGGCTATCCTCTGGACTTCCTTCCTGCGTGGTGGCGAGGCGATGCCGGTTAAAGTCCTGGTGCTTCGGCGTGATAACTTCAACGGAGAAATCCAACTCTCGGTCGAAGGACTCCCTCCTGGAGTCACCTGCGATGGCGCAACGATCGCGAGTGATAAAAATTCCGTTTCGATTTTCCTCACTGCGGCCGAAGGGGCCGAAAGCTGGTTCGGTCCCATTCACATCGTGGGCAAGGCAAAGGCAGGCGACGTCGATCTGAACCGCGAAGCGCGCGCCGGTTTAGTCATGTGGGCAGTCGGGGATTATGGAACTGAAGCGGTTTCTTCACGGCTGACTTCCGAGTTTGTGCTGGCACTCACCCGTCGCGAAATCATTCCAATCACAATGGGGGCTGCCGAGAACAAGGTTTGGGAAACTTCGATCGCCGGGAAACTGAAGATCCCAATCGAAGTTACGCGTCGGGGCGATTTCAACGAGACGCTGAAAATCAAGGCCAGCGGATTGGCCGCCCTCGATGCATTGAAGGAACTCGAAGTCAGCGACAAGACCAACTCCGCCACTTTGGAACTGGACCTGACTCAGCAAAAGATTCCGGCTGGTAACCAGAGTTTTTATCTTGTGGCACAGACCCAGGGCAAGTACCGCAAGGAGACCGCCGAAGAAGTCGAGGCGGCTGAAAAGACTGCCAAACAGGCGGAGAAGACAGCGGTGGAATTGACGGATGCTTCCAAAAAAACCACGGAATCTCTCGCTGCCGCAACCAAAGCTGCGGAAGAAGCCGCAGGATCTGCGAAGGCCGCTGCCGAGAAACTCGCCGCAGCGAAAACCGCCGCCGAGAAAACGATTTCAGACGAGGACCTGGTCGCCGCGAGAACCGCCGCGGAAACGGAATCGGACGAGGCAGCGGCCAAAGCCAAGTCAGCCGCTGACGCGAGAGATGAGGCGCGAAAGGCCATTGACGAAGTGTCCGCCAAAGCCAAAGAGGCCGAGAAAAAGAAAGACGGGGCCGCGAAACGGGTTAAGGAGATGGTCGCGCGGGACGCGGCGGTTGCGATTTATTCTGCGCCGATCAAACTGCGCATAGCCGCTGTACCAATTCAATTGTCGGTTGAATCCGTCGGCACTCGTGTGGAGCAAGGAGGCAGAGTCGAAATTCCGATTAGCCTGAAGAGACTTTATGAATTCAACGATTCCGTCGAACTGACTCTCGCGCCGCCGAAAGACGTGGTCGGATTGAAAACTGCGAAGGTCACCGTCCCAAAAGACGAAACCGAAGTGAAATTGGTTTTTGAAGCCTCACCGGATGCGACTCCGGGCGAACACAAGCTGACCCTGCAGGCGAAACTCCAGTTCAACAACCAGGATTTGCTATGGGATCAGCCGATTCACTTGAA
>JBDTOW010000362.1:0-5233 GCA_039933075.1 Verrucomicrobiota bacterium
CCAGCAAAATCAGGACAACCAGAATCACCAGAACCAAACCCAGTCCACCGGTCGGGGCATACCCCCAACTTTTGCTATGTGGCCAGGTAGGAAGCGCGCCGATCAACATCAGAATGAGCAGTACCACTAAAACAGTTCCCAACATTATGTTCCTTTCAAACCAATATGGGACGCGACTTTCCTTTGTGGAAGAGTCTTCGGTTCCCATGACCTGATAATAACATCGAAAAGCCGGCTCTCGCTATGGGGTGTTCACCCCACGGGTTCGGACCGGTTTTCCCCGATGGTCAACCGCCGCCGCTCAGAATGGTTCGAGGGCGCGGCGAGTTGATGGAAGTTGACGGTTCCTTGGCAGGATCAGTCTCCGTTGCGAGAGCACCGGCGGGAGATAATAAGCGCGATCAGCGCACCGACACCGAGGGCGATCCCAATGGCTTGATAAGGATGTTCACGCACGGCTTCGTCGGCGGTTTTCGCGCCTTCGACCGCTCTGTCGCGAACACGGCTCCCGATTTGCTTGGCGCTTTCCAGAGAGGCGGCGAGACGCTTGCGGGCTTCACCGACTTTTTCTCCGGCCACGTCAGCGGTGGCGGCCATCAAGTCGCGCGCATCTTCGGCCAGCCGGCCCAGGTCATGATTTATTGCTCGAGTATGTTTGTTCATATTTTTCTGTCGTTTCTATTTGGTTTGGATGACGAAGCTCATTTACCGAACATTTTTGCTACGATGAAAATGACGAGGGCTCCGAAAAGGCCTCCGCCACCGAGGAGATAAAGCAAGGAGTAACCAGCCGCGGCAAACATGGGTTGTATTATTAGTGCAATCATAGGTCGATGAATAGATAGACCGGGAACGTGGCGAGCGCTATGGGGTGTACACCTACCGGCCATTATGAATCCACCGTTGGCGAGCACGCTGGGATGGTTCCGAGACTGGATCAGTTGCTGAATGCCACTGCCTGAAATCGATCGAGCCCAGGCTCAACGCAGCATGGATGAAGCGCACAACTTCCCCGGAGTCCACAGCGTCACCTTCAAGCTGATGAGGGAAAGCTTCCCATGATTAACGGTAGGTTTTTTGCAGGATAGGAAGGATTACACCTTCGCGCAAACAGTTGAATTCACCGAAAAAATGAAGGAACAGTTGGCCGAGATCAACAAGGACCTGGACCAGCTTGGTGCAAGAATCGACAAATCCAGCGACGCAGTCAAAGTCGAAATGAAACCCAAACTTCAAGCGCTCCGCACCCAGGAGGCCCGATTGAACAAACAGCTTAACGAGATCGAGACTGCTACTGAATCCACCTGGGACACAGCCAAGAGTGGCACCAAGAAAGCCTATGATGCAGTGCAAGGGGGATTCCAACAATCACGCCAGTGGGTTGTCGCGCCTTGAAAGTGGTGGGGTGAACACCCCATAGGCAGGGCTCGGCCCATCGTGTAAAGTCACTCCACAAAATGACGGCAAACGAATTGCCACCAAAAATGAAAGACTAACTATGCAACTCTTATTGTCGCCGGTCCTTGCAAATATCTACTATGTTGGCGGAGGCTCGGTCGGTCTCCTTCTCGTCATCGTCGTTGTGGTTTTATTGGTTCGCCGCTAAGCGTTGGGCCGTTCCGCTGAGGACTTCACCAAACCACGCGACTGGGCATTCAGTACCATTATGAAAGCGTTATTCACAGCGCCAGCGATTTCGAAGGGCGGACGTTCGGAGACCAATCAAACAGCGAATGGGCTGCAGAATGTCACATCGGGGAAGTCTCGTGGTGGCAGATCAGCCTTAATGGGGTGCAGTTGGCCGTCTCAATCTGGCCGGAGTTCCGTGCGCGGTCACGACGATTCTGCGCTCATGAAATCTCAACTGGGATGAACCGAACATGAAAGACCACGTCTACAAACTCATCGAACTGACCGGTACCTCCAGCACATCCATCGAGGACGCCGTTGAGAAAGCCGTTAAACGCGCGCACAAGACCATCAAGAACCTTTGCTGGTTCCAGGTGGTGGAAACGCGCGGCAACATCAACAAGGGAAAAGTGGATAGATGGCAGGTGACCATCAAAGTCGGCTTCACCGTGGAAGGTTAATTCGTATCGATGCAGTGAAGAGGCGCCTACGGGATTAAGGTGCCTGAAATACCAAGTAAAGGGCATCCCAAGTAAAGGACATTTATGAAGATTGAAAAAACAGGAACAACGAACCCATCGAAGGACGCATCAACCCCGGTGCCAGCGTGTCCCGGTTGCGCAATGATTAAGAACGAGTGGCCCGGCGAAGGATATACCCACGAAGGAGAAACTTACTGCTGCCAGGATTGTGCGGAAGGCACCGGTTGCACTTGCCTGAGCGTAGCCCAGCCTGGCTTCTCCGGCGAGGGGCAGAAACTGACCCGGGCCGAACCGCGTCCGGGCGAACAACGGGCTGGAGCGCTCGCGCCCCAAGGCGAACTCAGTGGGGAGCGGGATGTCAGTGGCACCGAAGAGGCCATTGACCAATCCGGTTGCAGCACCACGTTTGCGAAACCCAAATAAATCGCAAAGGAAATCGTTCGAGAGAATCGCGCGCGCTGGTATAACCTCTCGTGCCTTGGAATACCGGGAGAACTGAACACTGGGCACTCAATACCATTATGAAAACCTTGTTCACAGTGGAAGCGGTTTCCAAGGGCGGACGTTCGGGAACCATTCAGACACCCGACTCGTTGTTGAGTGTCACGTTGGGAAATCCGTTGGAAAAAGGCGCCGAGAAGCGCGGCCCCAGTCCCGAGCTGTTGTTTGCGGGTGCCTATTCCGCCGGTTACCACGGCGCCCTGAGCAACGCGGCCAAAAAGCTTGGCACACCGGTCGAGTATTCCACGGTGCGGGCATTGGTGAGCCTGATCGAGGATGACCAGGGCGACTATCGCCTGGAGGCGGAGCTGTATGCGCAACTTCCTGGAATCGATCGCGCCCAGGCGCAACGCATCATGGACGAAGCGCACAAAACCTGCCCGTATTCCAAAGCCCTGCGCGGCGGCACTGCCGTCAAGCTGATGGTGGATTGGCCGGCGAATCCAGCGCGTCGCGTTCGCCGCGGAAGGCCGCCCAATTTCACAGCAGGGTTACAACCCACGGAAGGATTTGTCTCCGTGACCTGACCTCCGAAAACCGTCTGGGCGCTGGAACATTTTTGCCGTCACGTTGATGGCGAATGAAAACAAACAACAAAAAGAAAGCTAAACGTCATGACGACACTCGAAATCAAAGGCGACTGGAACATTACCAAGGGCAAGCTGAAACAGAAATGGGCCAAGCTGACGGACGACGATCTACAATACGCCGAAGGCAAGCAGGAAGAACTGGTTGGCCGGATTCAGAAGCGCACGGGCGAAACCCGCGAAGCGGTCGAAAAGGCGGTCAAGGAATCCTGCTCCACCTGCGGCCACTAATAAACCGCCGCCGGCGCGGGCGGACAGGCCGAGTCAGCCGGGAACCGGCGCCTGCGCCGCAAACCACATCTGTGTAAAAGACTCCGCGATCAATTCAGGCTAGGCTATGTGCAACACATTGAGCGGTCTCCGTGGCGGCATGGCTGAAAGACCGATGCGAAGGAGCCTTCGAAACCTAAACCTTACAATCGAAGGCTCTCGCTGTTTCCTGAATGCTTTGTTTCCGTCCAAGCGCTTGTTGCGAATGCGCCGGGGAAATCATGCCAGTTAAGAATTGCAACCCCTTTGCCGAATGATAGCGTGCGTACCGAGTAACAAACATAACAATGTCGCACCCCATTCCTTCGCAGCACATTCTTGTGGTGGATGATGAACCCGCGGTAAGAGACACGCTGAAAATGGCCTTAAACTTCGAGGGTCACACCGTGGAACTCGCGGGCGGCGGTCCAGAAGCATTGCGGAAATTGGCAGGAGAAAAATTTGATATCGTGTTCACTGACTTCGACATGCCGGAAATGCTGGGGAGCGACCTGGTTCGATGTATAAAGAAGGAATATCCTCACCAGGTTATTGTTATGGTGACGGCCTTTGCCGATTTCCTAAGCCCGCGCGAGAAAAAAACAAACCCGGTGGATTTTATCATTGGCAAGCCCTTCGCCCTTGAAACTATCGCCAACGCACTGGAGCGCGCCCACGAAATCAACAAAGCAAACAGGAAGAAAGCTGGAGCATCGCCGCCTCCGCCAAGCACGCCTCCTTGATCCAAGCCTCATTCCTACCCACCAAGTCATTAATGCCGGGGCTCGAAGTTTACGGAACCATGCGTCAAACTATTAATTCTCAGCAGATTCTCCTGGTGGATGACGAACCGGCGGTTCGAGATACGATCCGGATGCTATTGACAATCGAGGGTCATCACGTCGAAACCGCCTCGAGTGGAGCGGAAGCTCTCGAAAAACTCGACAAACGTAGCTTCGACTTCGTCTTCACCGACCATATCATGGGAGGCATGTCAGGCGAACAACTCGCCCGTGCTATTAAAGCAAAATATCCGCTTCAAATCGTGGTGATGCTTACGGCCTACGCCGAAGTTCTTGACCAACTGACTCAAGAATGTCCGCCGGTGGATTTTACCCTTGGCAAGCCCATCGACATCCCCTTGCTCCGACACATGTTGCTGCGTCTAACGTCGGAGAGCCTTTCGCAAAAAAAAGCGGCCCATTGCTGAGCCGCTTTTCACCTAAAACCTAACAACTACACCTTTCTATCGACAAGTCTCTCAAGAATTGAAGCTAGACGAGCTGGTGGAAGTTCAATCGTTCAATCGTTCAATCGGAAAGCTCCAGCCCGAGATTTGGGAGATTGGGTGTGAAGGTGCCCAGCGACATGATTGCGTTTGGGGACGCGATATCGCGCATGACCGGGAATGTCGTTTCAATGGGCAACGCGTGACTTTCCATCGACGGAGTATTCTTGAATGCCCCCGATTCGTTTCTCCAGGAACTAAAGACGAGGGCGCGAAAACGCCATAACGGAAGTGCCATCAAGTTCATGAAACTTTTTGGAAGAGGCGATGCAACCCTCAAACGGTGGATTTCGGCGATTGCAAATTGTGCTCACCAGCCTTACAACCTCAGCATCCCGTGAAAATCACGAACCAATATCAAGCCATGAATCGAATTGTACAAACTCTGCTCAGCCTGATCGCACTCGTATCAACCACGACTTTTGCCGCCGAGGTTAAATACTCGATCACCCCCAATTTCTTCGAACAAGATCCCGATCACCAACCGCTGGGCCCTT
>JBDTOW010000363.1:0-5218 GCA_039933075.1 Verrucomicrobiota bacterium
AGATCAGGAATGCGGTCACCTCCTGATGCCATTTCAACGGTTTGGGAACAATCACTCCCGAGGAGCTTGGTTCGCGGCCCACTTCAAGATCCTTTTTTCAAACAGGCCCGCACCAGGTCCTCCAGGCCCGCCTGGGGTCCGAGCATTGCCTGAACCGCCCGCACTGCGTCATGCGCTTCGATTTGTTTGAAACCCAGAGCCATCAACGCCAGGACAGCGTCATTGATCTTTTGGTCTTCCGCCGAAAGGGCGCGTTTTGCGCTGCTGGCTTCCCAGGCTCCCGCCGCGCCGATCTTGTCTCTCAGCTCCACCACAATGCGTTCAGCGGTTTTTTTGCCGACGCCGGAGATCTGCGATAGCGCTTTGACGTCGGCCGTCGCCACCGCCCCGCGAAACGCCGTGACGTTCATGCCGCTCAGGATGTTCAGGGCAATCTTTGGGCCGATCCCGCTGACGGTGTGAATGAGCAGGCGAAACATCTCACGCTCGCCGGCACTGATGAAGCCGTACAGCACGTGCGCATCGTCGCGGATCGCCAGATGCGTCAAGAGCCTCACTTCCGCGCCGGGCGCCGGCAATTTGTCGAACGACGACAGCGGAATGAGAACTTCGTAGCCAACCCCGTGAACGTCCATCGTTACCTGCGTGGGCAACGCATCAATGAGTTTGCCATGGAGGAACGTAATCATCAGATTTTTTTTGGCGCGCTCAACGAGTATCGTCCATTTTCCCGCGCGTGCGTCAACGCCAGCGCGAGCGCATCCGCAGCGTCGGGCGCGGGGCGTTCGGCAAGATTTAACAGCCGCTGGACCATTTTGGCGACCGCGAGCTTTTGCGCTCCGCCGTGGCCGACCATGGCTTGTTTCACTTTGCGCGTGGCAATCTCGTAAATGTCCAGACCCGCTTCCGCCGCGGCAACCAAACAAGCTCCACGCGCTTCACCCATCGTCAATGCCGTCTGCAAATTCTGCGCGAAGAAAAGTCCTTCCACCACACAGACGGTTGGACGGTATTGCTTAATCACGTCCCGCAAAGTCTGCGCAATTTTCACCAGGCACCGGGAATGTTCCCACGCCACGGGGCAGGCAATGGTGCCGTGAGCCAGAGTCTCGGGGTTCGGCTTGCCCAATTTTATCAGGCCGTAGCCGGTCCCCCGCAGCGACGGATCCACGCCGATGATCACTTGCGAGGCGCTGGCTAACGGCCGGCAATTGCTCTGGAACACAGGCACCGCCGCGCGTTTGGTGGCGCTGAGGCGGTTTTTCATCGACTCGAATTGCTGTGGAGAGATGCCCATGCTGCGCGCGATTGTGCCAAAGGCCGGATCGTTGCAAAGCAGAAAAAGAAAACTGGCAGGCAATCGCGCGTTGCGGCACATTCACCGCTGTAAATCCAGTTGAACATAGTCAAAACTCTAGAAAAAGCAGGCATGAAATTCCAACGTTACTCTCAACTCAAGCTGTTCATTCTGGCGCTGGGATTGATCTCAGAACTCAGCCTTTGGGCTGGGTATAAGCGGGTCAATCCGGCTAATGCGGCCGATCCGATGGCTGTCCAGATTTACGAGCTGGATAACGGCCTGACGGTCTATCTCACCGAGAATCATGAGAGGCCGCGGTTTCACGCTGAGATTGCCGTTCGCGCCGGCAGCAAACACGATCCGCGCGAGTCGACGGGCCTGGCCCATTACCTCGAACACATGCTCTTCAAAGGAACCGACAAGATCGGAACGATTGACTACGCGAAAGAAAAGCCGCATCTGGACCGGATTGCCGAGCTGTACGAGGAACATTTTAAGGAAAAAAATCGCGAGAAGCGCCAGGCGATTTACGCGGAAATTAACAAGGAATCCCAGTTGGCCGCTCAGTATGCGATCCCGAATGAGATGGATAAGCTTTATAAATCGATGGGGGAATCAGGCCTCAACGCACATACTGGCGATGAAGAAACGGTTTACACCATCAGCCTGCCAGCGAATCGCCTGAACCAATGGGCAAAAATCGAGTCGGAACGGTTTCTCAATCCCGTGTTCCGCCTTTTTCAACCCGAGTTGGAAATTGTTTACGAGGAAAAAAACCGCACCTTGGACGACAAGGACCGGATTATTCATTATGCGGTGACCGCCGACCTGTACAAAGAGCATCCCTACGGCCAGCAAACGACCATCGGCGAGGTGGAACATTTGAAGAATCCTTCGTTGAAGAACATGTACAATTTCTATCGCACCTATTACGTGCCAAACAATATGGCGCTTCTGATCTCGGGCGATGTCCGCTCCGAGGAAACCATGCGCGTGATCGACGAAAATTTCTCGGTCTGGAAACGCAAGGAAATCCCCAAGCTCAGGCAATGGGAGGAGAAACCGCTCCAGGGCGCCGAACGTGTCACAGTTAAATACAAGGGTGAGGAGTATGTCCTGCTGGCCTTCCGTACCGTTGGAAGAAACCATTCCGATGCCGAAACCCTCAAGTTGGTCGACATGATTCTCAACAACTCCGTGGCCGGGCTCATTGACCTGAACCTGAATCAGCAGCAGAAAGTGCGTCAGGCCGGATCGTCTCCGGAGCTGCAGAATGATTATGGAGCGGAATACCTCTTTGGAATTCCCAAAAAAGGACAACCGTTGGCCGAGGTTGAAACGCTGCTGCTCGACCAGGTGGATCTGATTAAACAGGGAAAGTTCGATGACTGGATCATTCCGGCAATCATCACCGACTTTAAGAAGAACCAGAAGGCGGCTTTAGAGTCGGACGCGGCGCGGGTCAGTCTCATGCGAAACTCATTCCTCGCCATTCAGAATTGGGATTATACCGTCGCGGAAATCGCCCGAATCGAAAAGCTGACCAAAGCGGACGTGGTCCGCGTGGCGAACCGTTATTTTGGCGCCAATTACGTCGCGGGCTATCGACTCGACGGACAGCATGAGGTGCCCGCGATTGAAAAACCGAGGATCGATCGGATTTCGATCGACGCCACACGGCAATCGGTTTTTGCCCGGCAAGTGCTGGCGATGCCGTTCACACAAATTGAGCCGGTGTTTGTCGATCCCACAAAGGACTTTCGCATCACGAACTATTCCGACGGCGTCAAATTCTATTACTCCAAAAACCCGCTGAACGATCTTTTTTCTCTGAGCATTTCGCTGGACGTTGGCACTCGCCAGGAAAACCGGATCGGGATTGCGGCGCAACTGCTCGACCGGTCGGGCACGTCGAAATTCAATGCCGACGATTTGAAGAAGGAATTCTACAAAATTGGCGCTGATTTCAACATTGTCGCCGGAGAAAACGAGACCACCGTCAGCCTCTCGGGGTTGGATGAAAGTTTCCGGCGAGCTCTCGGACTATTGATGGATCTGCTCAAGAATCCCACGGCGGACGAGGAGACGTTCAAGGAACTGATTCAAATCATTCTCGTCAAACGGGAGGACGCAAAAAAGGACTATCGGACCATCAGCTCCGCACTATCACTGTTTAATCGCTACGGGAAGGATTCCACCTTCCTGCAGATGTTGCCAAACGCAGCGGTGCAAAAGCTGACCCGGGAGGAAGTGCTCGGGTTGATTCCGCGCCTGCTCAGTTACAAACACAGGCTCAGTTACACCGGTTCGCTGCCGTTGGAGAAGGTTGTGGCCGGCCTCCGGGACGTTCACCCTGTTTCCGGTCCGCTCACGGAACCACCACCCTACCGGTTTCTCAAAGTCCAGGCGCCGAATCAGACAAAAATCCTGTTTTTCAGCAAGGAAATGGCTCAGTCCCAGGTCGGGATCGCCTTTGGAAACGACGATTACACCGAAGCGAACCAGCCCGTGATCCAACTTTTCAACGACTATTTCTCCGGCGGCATGGGCGGAGTGGTCTTCCAGGAACTGCGCGAGGCGCGGGCGCTGGCCTACGGAGCGCATGCGCATTACGTCACCGGAGACAGGAAGGGCGCGCAAAATGTGATGATCGGGATGATTGCGTGCCAGGCTGATAAGACCCCCGAGGCGGTGGAAGCCTTCATCGAACTCATCGATCACCCGCCGAAGTCACCCGAGCGTTTCAAGGAATCGCAGCTCGCGGTTGTCAACGAGTATCGCGTTGCGAAGCTCGCATTCCGCGAGGTTCTCGGCGCCGTACGGTCCTGGGAGCGGCTGGGCGTGCCAATCGATCCGCGCGAGCGGCGTTTCGAAAAAATTCAAACCACGGACCTCGAAGCTATTTTCCAGTTTCAGCAGGCTCATTTAAAATCGCGCCCGAAGCTGATCTCAATTGTTGGCGACCGGAAGAAGCTCAATCCCGAACGTCTCGCCGGCCTGGGCAAAGTGACGGAAGTGAAACTGGAAGACATCTTTGTCTTTTGATCAAATTGATATGAAGGATTTGTCGATTCGATTGGCAGTCTTGTTGGGCAGCCTGGTTATCGCCCGGGCGGCTTCGGCGCAGGTCCAAATGCCCATGCAGGGACAGGGGTTGAACGCAGCGCTCATGAAACTTCTCGGCGATACGAAAGCCTTTTCTGCCCGGACGGAGTTTTTGGTCAGGTCCGGTGCCGAGACGACAATCATTCCCATGGGATTTGCCTTGCTGGATGGCAAAATGCGAATGGAGGTCGACATGGCGCAGGTAAAAGGCAAGGAGATGCCCGCGGAAACGCTCGCCATGTTCAAACAGATCGGCATGGATCGCATGGTCAACATCATTATTCCGGAAAAGAAAATCATGTGGATAATCTATCCCGCGCTGAAGGCTTACGCTGAAATGCCTGCCTTGGACGAGGCGGTTGCGGGCGGAGACAAAGACTCGAAAATCGAGTTGACTGAAATCAGCAAAGAGACGGTCGATGGCCGTGAATGCATGAAAAAGAAGTTCGTCCTGACCGACAATAAAGGGAACAAGCGTGAAGGTCTTACTTGGAATGCGAAAGACTTGAAGGGTTTTCCCGTCCGAATGGAGTTTGCCGATGGCGGCGCCACCGTGACGATGGCTTTCAAAAATATCAAACTGGCAGCGCCGGACCGGAAGCAGTTCGACGCCCCCGCGGGTTATCGGAAACACTCGGACATTCAGGAACTCATGAAGGGCGCCCTTCAGAGAACGACGCCTAAATAGCCCGCGTATTTCCTAACCATTTCCACAGAGAGCGGGGAAACAAGGGTAGGGATGGCGCGCCTTGGCGCGCATTGGAGTTTGGACATTTTTCAACCCTGGACTGTTAGAAAGCTTCTCCCGGAGGG
>JBDTOW010000364.1:0-5210 GCA_039933075.1 Verrucomicrobiota bacterium
CCAACATTAACAATTTGCTCGATCCCAAGAAGGCGAAATTCGCCCCTTATCTGCCGAGCACGGGGATTTATCTCTGCCCAGCGGACATGTCGACCGTGACTCTCGGTGGCAAGAAATACCGTCGCGTCCGCAGCATGAGCATGAGCCAGGCAATGGGTGGCCCGGGTGGCTGGTTGCCCGGTGATTACAACGAAGCCCAGAAAACGTGGAAGGTCTATTACAAGGCGACCGACTTCTCCGCTGCCAGTCCTTCCCGCCTTTACGTGCTGCTGGATGAGCATCCGGATAGCATTAACGCCGGGGGATTCGCGAATATGATGGTCGAAAACCCTGCCCGGGCGAAAATCATTGATTACCCGGCGAGTTACCACAACGGCGCCGCCGGACTGTCTTTCGCCGACGGCCATGCCGAGATCAAGAAATGGCAGGATTCGCGCACCATAGTAAAGGTTAAGTTTGCGCCCATGCCACTCAACGTTCCCTCCCCCAATAACCGCGACATGGTTTGGCTCTCCGATCGCACCACGGTCAAAGTTCAGCCATAGCGCATTTCAAGCGGCCAAGCCGACGGCGAAATATCGCCGGATCAGCGACCGTCTGCGCGATCTCCGCGCGAACGCCCTAAGCCTTTCAACGCCGACGAAACAGGCTCAGATCCAGGCGGGAACGTCCTTCGCCGATCAGCTCCCCAACAATCTCACCAATAACACTGGAGAACTTGAATCCATGACCGGAGCATGGGCTGACAATGAGAACCTGGCGATGCCGGGGATGGTGGTCGATGAAGAAATGGAAGTCGGGCATGTTGGTATACATGCAAACAGCCGTGCTCCGCAGCGCTCCCCCGGCCTGCGGCAGGAATCTGCGAAGCAATTCTCTCATCGAATCGATTTCTTCTGGCTCGACGTCGCGCCGCAACTTTTCCGGGTCCGTGAGCTCGCCTTCGTGATGACGGGCGACTTTCACGCCGTTGCCTAAATCGGGAAAGCCGTAGAAAAATCCTCCCGGCCCTTGTTCCCAGATGTGGATCGGACAACGCTCAGGACCGAACTGCTCGTGATTGGAACAGGGCTCAAACCAAAATTGGATTTGGCGCTCGACGGAAAATGGGAAGTTGACGTCGAAAAGTAGCGAGCGAATCCACGGGCCAGCCGCCAGCACAAGATGGCTGCCGAGAAAGACGCTATCGGCGGTGAACACCCGTACCCCGTCGCCGTCTGGTTCCCAACGCGTAACCGGCTCGTTAAAACGCAGGGTCGCGCCGTAACGGCGGGCGAGCATCAGGTGCGACTCCACACAAGCCTCGGGGAAAAGTATGCCCGCACGCGGTTCCCATACCGCGATCATCTCTTCCCCGGGCACGAGCGCGGGGAATCGTTGCTTCACCTCGCCAGCGGAAAGAATCTCATGCCGGAGATTATGTCCTTCCGCGCTGCGTTTTGCGCCAGCCACGACGGCGCTCTCGGGTTTGCCAATCATCAGCCCGCCGGTTCGAAGGAAAAGCTGTCGTCCCGCTTCGCTCTCCAGTTCGTGCCAGAGGTCATAGGCGCGTTGTATCAGAGGAACATAAGCCGGATGTTCGAGGTAAGCCTCGCGGATGATGCGAGTCTGCCCGTGCGAAGAGCCAAAGACATGTGGTGGCGTGAAACGATCCAGACCGAGAACCCTTTTGCCGGCTCGAGCAAGATGGCAAGCGCTCGCGCTTCCCATCGCGCCCAAACCCAGGACGATCACATCGAAAACAGTTTTCATGAAGTCCGAGTGCTAAAAGCTCTTGGGGAAAAAACGAAATCTCATTATAAAGTCTGGAGTTTTTTATACCCCGCAACGCGTTGCCAAAACAATAAACATTGTTAAAGTTTGCGCATGGCAGCTTTATCCATCTCGATAATTATCCTGCTGAGTTTTGTCGGCATCCTTGTGATTGCGGCCATTTGGGTGATGACCGCTTACAACGGTCTGGTTGCTCTGCGCCAGACGGTTAAGAATGCCTGGGCTCAGATCGATGTGCAGTTGAAGCGGCGGCATGACCTCATTCCTAATCTGGTCAACACCGTCAAAGGTTACGCAGCGCATGAAAAGGACACGCTCGAACGAGTGATCCAGGCCCGCGCCCAAGCCACCAGTGCCACACTGCCGGCTGACGTGATCAAGGCTGAAGGCGAGCTCAGTTCGGCGGTTGCGCGATTGCTCGCAGTCTCGGAAGCTTATCCGGAATTGAAAGCGAATCAGAATTTCCTCGCGCTCCAGGAAGAATTAACAAGCACGGAAAATCGTGTCGCCTTCGCCCGCCAGTTTTACAATGACAACGTCACCAGGCTGAATACTCGTATCCAAACATTTCCCACCGTTGTCATCGCCGGGATGTTTAGTTTCAAAGAGGAACCCTTTTTTGAGACACCCACCGAAGAAAAAAGCGCGCCGACGGTCCAATTCTAATTGTGCTTCTGCTTGCGGTTAATGGGTCTTTAACCGGCGCACGAAAGTCGCGAAATTGCAGGATGAGAACGCCTCCCGAGTTCGGCGAAGGTCTTGCTGCCGCGGGCGGCTGGAGTTTTTTCTGCCGGGGGAAACGCTGGCAGCACGCCGGCCGGTCCTTCCCATCGTTTCGCGAAGCACGGACTAACGCCTCGTTACACGAAGAACACGACGATGCCCGTCGTGACGAGGGCAATCATCCAGACCAGGTCGATGTTGAACCAGGTTTTTTGCAACAGCGCCAATCCCAGTTTTTCGTAAACCACGAAGGCGACGATTCCCGCGACCAGCAAGTGGCCGAGCGTGTGGACGCCGACAGACGAAGCCAGCAACGTCGGACTGCTGAACGCAGCGATGCTCGAGGAACAAAAGCGCTCGACGTTGAAGCCGGGGCCAAGTTGAGCCACACGAATGATTCGCTCCTGGGTCGGCATCCCGAGGAAAATCGGCACCAGCATCAGCCCGGCGCCATGCGCTGATGCCATGAGGAATGACCAGAGGGTTAGATCCCAAAAGTTGACTCTCATACCGACCCAGTTCGGATGCCTCGACCGAATCAGACGATAAGCGCCAAACGCAAACAAAACAGTCGCGGCGCAGATTTTAAGGGTGTTGTGCGACAAATTTGCCCGCGCAAGGAGGACGAGGGCAACGACGGTTGCAACGGACAACGCGTGGCCCAGGGCGATTGGCGGTAAAGCCCGCAAGACCGCGCCGCGCTTCCGTTCTTGCAACCCCAGAGCAACCGCGAACAGCCAGCCCATTCCAGGATTGATGCCGTGAAAGGCTCCCAGACCAAACAACGCAAGCCACGCCCCGAAGTCGCTCATGGATAGATTCGATCTCGAACATTGGACGCGTGTCGGGGCCATGAAACGCCGACAGATCGGAGCGCGGATGCCCACATTCGCGTGTTCACGTGCCGGAGCGATGCCTGGGCGGATGTGGGCATCCGCGCTCCAATCGAGTGGTTCATGGATAACAAAACGAATCGGAAGATGAGTCACCGCCCTCGAGACGAATTTGATGAACGCGATAGTCGTCGCTTTCCAAAAGGAATTCTTTGTCGAAGCTGATCCCGCCATTGGGATCGGCGTCCAGTTTTACCATCCAACTGCCGACGCCTTCGGGATAAAATTGTTCGTCCCAGGCCGCGTACAATGAGTTGGTGAAATAGATCCGGCGACCATCCCGGCTGATTTCAACCATTTGCGGTCCGCCGCCGAGCGGTTGATCCGGTTTCTTCGGATGGGCCGCCCTTCCCACAATCCCGCCGATCCGGACGGAACCGGTGAGCCTGGGCTTAAACGGGTCGGAAACATCATACTGTTGCATCTCGCCCGTGCCCCAGCAGGAGACGTAAAGGAAACGATCATCGAGCGAGAGGTTGATATCGGTGATCAGCGGCGGAACGGCCTTAAACGGCTTCAGCGCGGGTGGTAATTTATCAGGGTCCGCCGGCTCCGCCGGGATTTCGATCACTTTTTGGATTTCCCAGGCGCCGTTGTTGCGGTGCCATAGCCAGATTGAAGCGGACAGATCTTTAAGCGAGACCACAACGCCCACGAAGCCGTAGGCTTTGATCGGATCGTGAGCGGGGCGAAGTTCGAGCACCATCTGCTGTTCTTTGCCCAAATCAAGCGCCTGAATATGCCGCCGGCGGCGGAGATCCCAGACATGGAGTTGATGGCCGTAGCGGCTTTGCATGAGCAGGTCCGGCTGGAGACCGGTCTCGATCATATTCGGAAGTCCCCATTCGCTGGTGAGCATGGTGTCGTGACCCAGGTGCCACCAGAAATCGTAAGCCATGAGCTGGGGTCCTCGATTGACTTCCCATTGTCCGAGGACATCAAAGGTTAAATGGTCGAGCAGAAAAATTCCGCCGGGGCCGCCGCCGTCGGGCGCACCGAGCGCGCTCACATAAATTCCTTCCGGCCCGCAATGGACGGTGTGGGGACGCGAGTAGTTTGTTCCGGCGAAGAGCTCTGGCGGCTCAATTATGCGAACGATCGTTGGTTTCCGGGGATCGGGTTTGGTATCGATGATATAAATGCGCGAGGACCGAATGCCCGGAACAATCAGGTAACGTCGCTCGACGTGCGGGTGAGGAGCGTAGGGGCACAGAGCGGAACTGCACGCATTCCAACCGAAGTGATGCAACTCGTCCCCCAGGTTGGGCAAAGTGACCTGGCCAACACGCTGGCTGTACGTGGGCGATTTCGGATCCACATCAACAACGAGCATCGCGTCAGGACGGCTGCCGCCCGGTAGATTGAGCGCCGCGACGAAGGCGAGTTTTTCCGGTGGCCCCTGCATCGCCAGTCGGGCCGAAGGGTAAAATGTGGGATCAGCTTTGAATAGTGGCATAGTAGAACCTCCTCAATGTTGAACAGCTTGATTTGCTGGCTTAACCATTCTGGATGCGCTGAGTGTATCTTAGCCTGATACTTTGGCAACTCACCTTTGGGATGAAACTTCTGATTTCAGGGGTAAAATGATGTCCTTCACAAAAAAAGATTTTGCCGGCGCCGTATTCCTCGGTAAACCTTCCCGGCATGTACTCGCACATGGTGATTTTTTGGACCAGGCCTGAGAAACCGGGCGCCGCGGAGGAGTTGATTGCCGGCGCCGAACGTTACCTCAAGGTGATCCCCGGAATCCTTCACTTTCACGCCGGCAAAATGGTACCCAGCCCGCGGCCGGTCGTGGATTCTTCCTATCAGGTTGGCCTC
>JBDTOW010000365.1:0-5208 GCA_039933075.1 Verrucomicrobiota bacterium
AGGCGTCCCGCCTGACCTGCTGCCGGACACCACGTTCACTCGCTCCATTCGTGACAGCGAGGAATGCCGGATCCCCCGGCTTCGGGTTTGCCACACCTTCCATTAAGCGGCAATGCGGGTGATTCTATTTGCCACATCCAGCCGGTTTACGCAGTATTTTGCTGTATGATGTTGAAGTCCGATTGCCGACATTTTCCCGGTGACCACCCGTGCCGATTCAATAAAGAGTCCGGCCAGACCTGTCCAGATTGCACCCATTACGAATTGCCGGGGGCTCGAATTCTGATCATTAAGCTGGCAGCCCTGGGTGACGTGCTGCGGACGACGGCGATCCTGCCGGGCATCAAAGAACAGTTTCCCCACAGTTATGTGGTTTGGCTGACGCTCGAGAATTCGGTCGATTTGCTCAAGAGCAATCCTTTCATCGATGAACTCTGGTCCCTGGAAATCGATACGCCTACCCGCCTTGCCGCGGAAGAATTCGACCTGGTGTTGAACCCCGACGCGGACAAACGCGCCGCCGGGCTCGCCAGCCAGACCCGCGCTCGCGAAAAACGCGGCATGTTGCTGGACCGCCGTGGTTGCGTGGTCCCGGCTAATCCGGAGGCGGTCGAGTGGCTCGAGATGGGGGCTTTCGATCAATTGAAGAAGCGAAACCAGAAAACCTATCAGCAGCTCATTTACGAGATGTTGAAGCTGGAGCATCATCAGCAGGAGATCGTTCTCTCGCTCAGAAAATCAGAACAGGAATGGGCAAGGGGGTTTCTCTCGGACCAGGGCTGGCGTGAGCACGAAAAGATTGTGGGGATTAATGTGGGCGGTGGCGATCGTTGGAAAAAGAAGCGCTGGAAACCGAAACACTTTGAAGCAATTGCACGACAAGTGATCGGCCAAACGGGCAACAAAGTAATGCTGATCGGCGGTCAACAGGAGAGGCAATTGCTGAACGACCTGAAGTCCGCATTACCCGCAGGTGTAATTTCGTCCGAGGCGAATCGGTCGCTACGCGAGACAGCGGCGTTGATTGCCCAGTGCCGCGTGCTGGTCACGGGAGATACACTCGCGCTGCACGCCGCCTCCGCTCTGAAAGTGCCGACCGTCGTGTTGCTCGGACCGACCAGTGCGAGCGAACTCGAGATGTATGGCCGCGGCGAAAAGATTGTCGCGCCGATTGGCTGCGTAAGTTGCTATTTGACCGACTGCGACATTGATCCAGATTGCATGCAATTGATCACGCCGGAGCGGGTCATGACGGCAGTCGCCAAGTGGCTGTGATTCCGAAATCTTGCGCGTGAACGCAGTCAACGCTCCTTCAACCGCCGAACCGGCCAAAGGTGTCCGGCGCGTTGTTTTCATCGCCAATAGCATGTATAGCGAAATTCTATCCGGCGGTGACATCCACACCCTGCAGATGGCCGACGGCGCCATCCGCGCCGGTTACCCAGTCCATTTTCTCACTGGCCACGCGATGAAGGCGCAGTTGGAATCACGTCGTTACCCGGTCAGCATAACATTGACCGACAACGGCGTGATGGCCCCGCGCAAATGGGAGTCGCTGTCCGGCCAACTCGCGATGCTTTTTGATTATCTGGGAAGATTGCGCGGAACTTTTGCGCACTTGTCCGAGATCACGCCCGACGATTGCGCCTATCTGAACACCGACTTCTGGTGGGACAGTCGTCCGGGAATTTTTTGTCGTGCCAAACGAAAGCTGATGATTTTGGGAATGGATTGTCCAACGCTGAGCGAAATCATTTTCCAGAGCCGGCCTGATGTGAAGTCGATCCGGCTCCCGTCGATTCATTACTGGCTGAGTCAGAACCTCGCGCTCCGACTGTTCCGCCGGTGCAAAAACAAAAAGCTTTTGTACGTGCACGAGGCCATGAAACCACGTCTGTTGAAAATGGGGTACCGCGAATCGGAGCTGGTCTATATCTCCAATGGCATCGATGTCCGGCAGGCTGATTCCGTTCCCGAACAGGAGAAAGTTTACGATGCGGTGTGGACTGGCCGAGTGCACAAGCAGAAAGGCATCGACGACTTGCTGGCCACGCTGGTGTTCCTTGCGGCGAAGATCGAGAACTTTCGCGCCGTGATTATTGGCAGCGCGAAGAAGACCCTGGCTCCGCAAGTCGAGGCGTTAGGGATTGGCGACAAAGTCCACTTTTCCGGCTATGTAAGCGAAGAGGAAAAATTCCGACTTTTGAAGAGCAGCCGCGTTTTTCTCATGCCGAGCCACTATGAATGCTGGGGCATTGTGATTGGCGAGGCGCTCGCGTGCGGTGTGCCGGTAGTGGCTTACGATGTTTGGGCGTACCGCCCGATTTTCGGCGACTTTGTCCGTTACGCGCCGTGTTTCGACCTCCAGGCGTTTCAGGACGAGTGCCTGGCTCAGATCCAAAAACTGCGGCGCGGCGAGAATTACTTGAACGAGATGAATCTAGAGGCGCTGAAAACCGAGCATTCATGGGAAGAAGCCCAGCGCAAGTTTTCTGCGGCAGTTGCGAGTCTCGGCTAATGCGGCCACAGGCAAACCCGGCGCTATGGAAGAAATATTGGTTCGCAAAATTGAACGACGAAACCCGTTCCGAATCGGCAAGGTGCCGTTACTCGCCCGCATTTACCGTTACCCGCTGGAACGATGGTCGTCGCGGGGAAAACAGATTTTGTTTGGCGCCCCGAATCTCCTGCTCTTTTCGTTGCTCCGAAGACTGACGCCATTCAAGCCGATCGGCACGTTCCAATTTCGACTTGAAGACAGAGACATCAGAATTTCGTTTGATGCCCGGAACACGCAGTTTCAGGCGTTGTACCGTGCAGACTTTGCTCCGGGCTACGAACCCGAGTTAACGGCCCTTTTCGACGTCATCATGCCAGAGACTGGGGTGTTTTATGACATTGGCAGCAACTGGGGTTTTTTCTCACTTTTCGTCGCGTCCAAACCCGGGTTTCGCGGAAAAATCCTGGCGTTCGAACCGTTCCCCTCCACGTTTGCGGACTTGTCCAGCACGGTGACGCAAGCAGGGCTGGCCGACCGCATCCAATGCCATCCGCTGGCGCTTTCTGACCACGATGGAACCGCCACGATGCGCCTGCCGGATTTCACTCACAGCGGCCTGGCCATGGTCGAGGAAACTAAACAGGACGCGCCGCCGAAAGGCGTAAGAGTCGCAGCACTCGATTCGCTTAGCCTGGAACCGCCGTCCTTGCTGAAGATCGACGCGGAAGGTTCGGAGGGCGCGATTCTCGCGGGAGCCAAGCGATTTATTTCACAACATCAGCCCCTGATCGTGTTTGAGAACTGGCGAAATCTTTCCGACATCGAGCAGACCCTGAAGCCGCTGCTGCTTTTGCAGGAGTTGGGCTACATCTTTTTTCATCCGTGCTGGTTGCGGCACCGCGGGGACTTTTCTTACTTTATCCCGGCGGAAAACCCAATCGACACGCTGCCAACCGAGGTTTTGGCGCTTGTGCCTTTGACACCAGAAGATAGATTCTTGCGCCATGATCAGGTTAACATTTTCGCGTGCCACATGAATAGTCTTCCGAAGATTCGTTCCCTATTCGAAAAGCTCAACTCTGTCGAGAGCGCTCGATCCGTCCCATGAGGTCCGCGGCCGATTTTTATCAGGGTCTGCACACCAGCCAGAAGGCCTATTCCGCCGGCAGCTATCATCTGGAAAGTCTTTATTCCTCCAGAGCCTTGAATCGCTGGCTGAGTGAGAGGCGCAACAAACCCATGCGCATTCTGGATGTCGGCTGTGGCAAGGGGCTTTTTTTGCGCGACTTCGTGGGCGCGCTCAAATCGCGCTGGCAGATCACTCCCGCCCGAATTGTGGGACTCGATTTGGTGCGCAGCCCGGATGATTTATTCCCGGAAATCTCCGACCGCTTCGAGTTCCTCCAGCACGACACGGACGGTAATCCGCTGCCGTTTGCCGCAGGCAGCTTTGATTTTCTTTGCTGCAATCATGTGTTGGAACATGTCTTCGAAACGGAAAAACTGGTGCGTGAATTTCGCCGGGTGATCGCAGTCGATGGATTGTGCTTGATCAGCGTGCCGAACATTGCGGCATGGATTAACCGCGTAACCATGCTTTGGGCCGGGCAGCCCCTCGGCACGGAGATCGGCACCGAGAGCGTCACCTACGGTTTCCGCCCAGGATTTTTGCAAGCGCGTCTGGCTCGATTCCGTCCCTCCGGACACATCCGCGATTTTACCCCGCACGGATTGCAGGACTTGACCGGCGCTTGCGGATTCAAAACTGTGGGTTGGTGGCGGCAGAGCAATGGGCTGATTGCGCGCCTCGGCAAATGGGCGGGCAGAGAAATGGGGATTCTTTTGCAACCGGCCGCTCTTTATAGCGACCGCGATGGAACATCTCAAAGCCCGAGGCGGTCTAATGATTGCTGAGCACCCAGAAAAATGGTGACTGACGCTCTCGTTCTGATGAACCGAAAGGTAGGGCGAGCAGTCCTCTGCGCGCCGACGGCTGCAAGCACGTTTTCCTGCAATGCAAAGGACGGCGCGCACGGAGTGACGCGCCCTACCTCGGCCTGCCGGTTCGTCGTCCCCATTCTTTGTTATGGCTGTGAAGATTAACCTTGGGTGCGGGCGAAAGTATTTTCCGGACTGGGTCAACTGCGACGTCGTCCCTCAGGTGAAAGCCGACAAATACTTTAATTTGAACCAACCGCCGTACCCGTTGGAGTCAGGTTGCGCGGAGGAAATTCTTCTCGACAACGTCCTGGAACATCTCGAAGACATTCCGCGCATTATGGAAGAACTGCACCGCATCCTGCAGACCGGCGGCGTGGTTAAAATTCACGTGCCGTACGGCAAGACGGACTGGGCTCTTCAAGACCCCACGCACCGCCATTATTTCACGGAGAAAAGCATGAACTATTTCTGCGATGACGATCCGTGCAACTTTTATTCGCAGGCCCGGTTCAAGCTGAAAGAAGCCCGGCTCTATTGCCACGACACCACGATTCTTCATAAACTCAGAAATCTTTTGCCCTTCAAAAAATACCTGAAATATTTCCTCTACAACATCTATGACGGAATTTATTTCGAACTACAAAAGATTCCGTCCCAACGCTAACTCCGCAAATCAGCTTTTGGAAGTCTGCCAATCCCAAAGGGATTGCGTCCCAAAGCCCAAGGTTGCGAGGTGCGAGCTACCTTGGGTAAGAGGCGCGAATTGC
>JBDTOW010000366.1:0-5207 GCA_039933075.1 Verrucomicrobiota bacterium
GGTTGTTTCACTCTGCAATCTCGCAAGAAATTGAGCTGGGTTCGCGTCGACGAGGAGGGCCAGCTTTCGCCAGTCGTAAGCAGGGATCTGTTCGATTGACAGCACTTGACCCGCTGCCGTCAAAGCGAAGGCAGCCTGCGCCCGCGTCCGGCGATAATCCTGGCCGCTCACTCCTTGCGGCGTTGCCATCGCTGCCAGGCAATAGACTGCGCCGGGCCCCAAATGGAACAGAATTTCGCGGCTCGCAAGCCGTTTGATTTTGGGCAAGGGCTGACCGAGCAAATCGAGTTTCAATCGGCTGAGTTCGCGGCAAACACTTGCGCCGAGAATGAGGCTTTGGGGTTTCTCAGAATCGTTATTGACCAGGATCAGGACTGAGTCTTCGCCCTCCGCGGAATCGCGTCGCAAGGCATAGATGGGAGAATCGACGGGGCTGAGCCTGGTTAACTTTGCCGCGTCGAAGAAGGCGGGATGATCCGCGAGCAGCCGATTTAGCTGGGCGAGTTCCGGCAGGATATTGTCGGCATTGCCCCACGCCAAACCGCGCGCCGAATGGACGTTGATTCGTTCCGTGGCAAGCCATTCGACACCGCAGGTGAAAGCGAAGCCGCCGCTCACGCTGGTCAATGCGCAAAGCTGATTTCGCAAGAGCGACCAGGCGCGTCCTTTCTCAGCCAGGCGTGGATTATCATGGGTCTCGCTGTAATGTAATAGCAAGCCGACCCGCTCGCTTTGCCGCAAGCTGTGATCGAGGTAATTAGCCACCTCGGTGCCCGAATAATTCTGGAACAGCTCCGAGTAGGCCCACTGCATTCCGCCGTCGGTCAGGAGGCTTGCGGTGATCTCCCACGCGCCGCCCAGGCCTTCGAGCAGGAAGATCGCGCCTGGAAATTCCTGGCGCACGCGAGCCGTGATGTATTGCCAGGCGGGCAATGGCACTTTGTACCCGGCGTCGCAACGAAATCCATCCACGCCTCGCCGGCACCAGGCGAGAAACACGTCGGCAAGATAGTCCCAGAGTTCCACGTCGCGGTGGGCCAATTCGACCAGGTCTTCCCAGGTCGTGCCCCACGCGCCCGGGCTGACGAATGCGCCCTGGGTATCGCGGAGGAACCACTCCGGATGATTTTCCTGCAAGGTCGATCCCCAACCGGTGTGGTTGATCACGAGGTCGAGAAAAACTCGGGCGCCTTTCGCGTGCGCCGCATAGGTGAACTCACGAAATTGATCGAGGCCGGTTGTGCGCCGATCGAATTCAACCAGGGCCGGGTCGATGGCGAGGAAGTCCTGAAGCGCATAGGGACTCCCAAAACGGCCAAACCTCGCGAATGTCGTCGGCGTGGGATTGATTGGGAGTAGATGGAGAATGCGACAGCCGAGCGTGTCGATGATGTGCGGAAGTTCGCGAATGAGGTCGCGGAACTGTCCCGAGGGCGGAATCGTTGTGTAGCCTCGAGTGTCAAGGTCCTTGAGTTGTTTCTCCAGTCCTTCGTCCTGAGTATTAATGGCAGACTTTTGCGGGCCAAACATTCGTACGAACGCGCAGTAGATCGAGTTCGCGGTGCGATAACTGTCGGGATGAACGGTGACCCCGATATCTGTCCCTTCCGGCCAATGTTGGTGGCCCTTGGAATCGACCGCGTAGGCTTTCGACTTAAAGTAACCCACTTCAGTTAACGGGAGTTGGACCTGATAGCCGCCGTTCTCGAGGCGCATCGGAATGTCATGCCAGGATGCGCCCGCGAGCGGTAATTTTTGGCAATGAGAAAGGACGATCTCATCGCGAATCGCGGCCGCTCTTCCAAGGTTGGTGCGCAGCAACACCCGCCAGCCTGCCGGAAGCGAGGTGCCGTCAGCCGTGCGCAACGAAAAGTTCACGCAATCACCGACGAAGCGAAGCATGCGTTCGCCGGGCGGAGGCTGCATGGTAAGGCTGGTCATTTCTCGAAGGTACAGAGCCAGGAATCCAGGCGAACGGCGGGGATTCTCATTCGCGGGTCATGCGCTCTTTCGCTGTTTCTGGCTGGTTCTCCAGCCAGCGCGCAAGAAGCCACAGCAAATCGCTCAGACGATTCAGGTAGACAAGGATCTCGGGATTACGAAGTTGATTCGCTTCGTGCAATGCGCAAACCAGGCGTTCCGCTCGGCGGCAGGTGGTTCGGGCCACATCCAGCATCGCGGCCGGCGGAGTTGCGCCGGGGGTTGCCCATCCTTTGAAGGAAATCTGTTGGGCTTCGATCTCGCTCACCCACTGGTCCAGCTTCGCCGTAAGCTCCGACGTTACCAACGAAAACCCGTCTTTGAGATAACGCGCCAGATCCTCGATCGTAGTGGCGAGTTCGCCCATGAGCGTAATCAAATCCTTCTGGATGAGGAGCAGTTTGTCACAAACGAAGTTCGCCCCGGCAATTGCTCGGGCTGCGCCGATCGCTGCGTTCAACTCATCGACTGCCCCGTAGGCTTCAACGCGCGGGTGACATTTGGAGACGCGGCGGTTGTACATCAACCCGGTCGTGCCCGCGTCGCCTGTCCTGGTGGCAATACTCATTGGTTCGGTTTCCTATTCTTACGCTTACTCTTTCGCTTCGAGTTCGCTGCTTGGGGTGAAATTAGGATTCAGATTAAGAGTAAAAGCAAACACGAGCTGTGATTTATCCACAATCTCCAAAAAGCTCGCAAGGTGATTCGATGCCTTGACCTGCGCTACGTCAGTCCCTATCGTCCGCTGAAATTTATTCTATGAACGCCAAAGTCCTTTTCAAAGCGATCTTTCTGCTCGTTGTCTTGCTGCTCCTCGTGCTCATGGGGATGAACAACTCAGACACGGTAAATTTTAGATTGCCACTGCTGGTTGCCAAGGTGACTCAAAAGTCCGCCATAATGTATTATGCCTTCTTCGCGGTGGGATTCTTAACGGGGACCGTTGTCATGGCCGGAAGCGGAAAAAAAGGAAGCAGCAGCGGAAGCAAATCGGCGAGGAGCGACAAGTGAGGGTCGTATGGCCTTCGTAGGCTCACGCCAACGCTCGTACCGCGCCGCTTGGGCGCGGGGACGCCGCTGCGCTGCGTCTTCTACCGAATTCGGAATTCCGGCTTAACGGGTACTAAGCTAAAAGCCCGCCAACAACCTCCCCACTCACGTCGGTGAGGCGATAATCGCGGCCCTGGAATCGGTAGGTCAGCTTCGTATGATCCAGTCCCATTAGATGTAAAGTCGTCGCTTGCAGATCGTGCACGTGCACGGGGTTTTCGACGGCGTGATATCCCAGCTCATCCGTTGCGCCATAAGTGATGCCGGGTTTGATGCCACCGCCAGCCATCCAGATCGAAAACGCATGCGGATGATGATCGCGACCGAGAAACCCGTCTCGATTCCGCGCTTCGTTCATGGGAGTGCGACCGAATTCGCCTCCCCAAATCACCATTGTTTCATCGAGGAGACCCTTTTGTTTCAGGTCCTTGATTAGCGCGACGGCTGGTTGATCCACCTCCCGACAGCGATCGACCATGCCGAACCGGATATCGTTTTCCCGCATGTCCCCATGACTGTCCCAGCCCCAGTGATAAAGCTGAACAAAACGTACTCCGCGTTCCACGAGACGCCGGGCGAGCAGACAATTATTGGCAAAGCCAGACTTTCCCGGTTCCGTGCCGTACAGCTTGTGGATGGACTCGGGTTCCTTGGAAATATCCATCAGGTCGGGAACGCTCATTTGCATACGGTAAGCCATCTCGTATTGCGCGATGCGCGTTGTGATCTCCGGATCGCCAACGCGGCCAAGGTGGATTTTGTTGAGATCCTCGATCTTATCGAGTGTTTGCCGGCGGAGTGCCGGGTCCATCCCTTCCGGATTGTTAAGGAACAAGACTGGCTCGCCCTGCGAACGCAATCGTACGCCCTGGTGAATGGTTGGCAGGAAGCCGCTGCCCCAAAGCGACGCACCGCCGTCCGGTCCGTTCTTCCCGGAGACCATGACGATGAAGCCAGGCAGGTTTCGTCCTTCGCTCCCCAGCCCATATGAGAGCCACGACCCCATGCTTGGCCGGCCCAGCCGCGCCGAGCCGGTATGAACGAAGAGTTGCGCGGGAGCGTGATTAAATTGATCGGTCCTCATCGAACGCACAATCGCGATCTCGTCGGCGATCGTTGCGAGATAGGGCAAGGCGTCTGAAATTTCGGCGCCCGACTGCCCGTACCTCTCAAACTTATGCGGGGTGCCAAGCAGCTTGGGCACGCCTTTGATGAAGGCAAATCGCTCGTTCTTGATCATTTCCTCCGGAATTTTCTGATTGTTCAACTCAACCAGCTTCGGCTTGTAATCAAGAAGGTCGAGCTGTGATGGCGCGCCGGCCATGTGCAGGTAAATAATGTTTTTCGCCTTGGGCGCGAAGTGTGGCAGTTTGGGAAACAATGGATCGGCGGGACGCGCGGCCGCGGCAAATAGTTTTTCGTTGAGCAGCGACGCGAGTGCCAAGGTGCCGAGGCCAGCCCCGCAATCTTTGAAAAACTGGCGGCGCGTCAGCAGTTTCAAGGTTTCTTCTCGCAGATTCATAAATCAACCTTTTGTAAGCGTCTCGTCCAGGTTCAACAAAACATTCGCGATAACGGTCCAGGCCGCCAATTCGGCGGCGTTCTCCGGAGCGTGAATTGTCGTTTCTGCTTTGGCATTGTCCGGTTTCGTTTCGCTTTTCTTCTCGGCCGGTTTCGGTTGACCCACATTGATCATCGCAACTGCCGCCGCCGAATTCAGTGTGAATCCCTTCAGACTTTGGTCGTACAGTTCGAGAAGCTCGCGAACTTCCTTCGGCTCCGGTTCGCGCGATAAGCAGCATTTGAAGGCGTACGTCAGACGTTTTGCCGGTGTCTTGCCGCCTTCGGCGACGAGTCGCTTTGCCAGCGCTGTTGCCGCGACCAGGAACGCCGGGTCATTCAACGTCACCAACGCCTGGACCGGTGTGTTCGAGCGGGGGCGGCGCTCGCAGATAACTTCCCGGCTCGGTGCGTCGAACGCCATGAAAGATGCGTATGGCGCCGTGCGCCGCCAGAACGTGTAGAGCCCGCGACGGAATTGATCGCCATCCTTGCTCACCGTCCATTTGTCCTGATTGTAAGGAGAGTTCCAGACACCCTCCGGTTGAAAGGGAAAAACGCTCGGCCCGCCAATCTTGCGAACCAAGAGGCCGCTTACAGCGAGCGCGTTGTCACGC
>JBDTOW010000367.1:0-5192 GCA_039933075.1 Verrucomicrobiota bacterium
GCCTCTCCGTGAACCTGAATTTGGTAGGGACATCGCGCTGCGATGTCCCCGCCCGCGTAGTAGCGGGCGGAACGGTTGCGCCGCTGGACGCGGCGCGGACGGCGCAGCGCACCGTCCCTACCTCCGATCGTTCATGGACTCGATTTACGTCCGGATTTGCGAGGCATCCCCTCCCCATAAACCTGACGCTTGGAGCGCGGATGCCCATATCCGCAATGCCATCGCTCGAGTGCGTGGGAATCGCGGATGTGGGCATCCGCGCTCCGATCCGCTCCGAGTTCATGGCCCGGGTGTGCGTCCAATCCTGGAGGTCGAGGGTTCCAATTAAGGCGCAGCGGCGGAATTTTCGCGATCGCCAGGAGCTCTTGAGTATAAACCGGAACGGAGACCAGGCATGAGTGTTCAGTTCACGCATCCCGCCTGGTTACTGTTGTTGTTGGTCGCCCTTCCGTGGGTTGGTTGGCTGACCTGGAAATCGGATGTGCAAGTCGGTTCATGGCGCCGATGGACTGCGTTTGCTTTGCGCCTGGTCATCGTGCTGGCGGTGATTTTCGCGATCGCGGGACTTCAATTGCTCCGGCCGCTCGAAGGAATGAACGTATTCTATTTGCTCGATCGTTCGGACAGCGTGCCCTCGTCGCAACAAGAGGCGGCGCTCCGGTCCATCAACCAAAGCGCGGCCGAAAAAAAACCAACGGACAAAGCAGGAATCATCGTTTTCGGCTCGGAAGCAAGCATTGAGAACACCGCGAGCGCCGTATTGGATGTTCAAAAAATTCAAGCCGTGGTACCAACCGTGGGGACCGATATCGCCGGAGCCATTCGACTCGGCACAGCGGCCTTTCCTGAGACAGGACAGCGGCGTCTGGTAATTCTCTCGGACGGCAACGAGAACATCGGCGACGCGATTAGCGCCTTGCTCGCCGCCAAACCTCTGGGAATCACCGTGGATGTCGTACAGCTTGGTGTTGCTCGAGGGAACGATGTTTCCGTTCAAAAACTGACAATGCCCAACAGCCTGAAGAAAGGCCAAACGTTCGAAGTAAAAATATTTGCCCAGGCAGACAAAGCGCAGGCGGGCACCGTGCGGTTGTATCGCAACGAACAATTGCTCGGTGAACAAAAGGTCGAGCTGGCCGCCGGCAAAAACCTGTTTTCATTCCCCCAGACGCTCACCGAACCCGGGTTTTACAGTTACAACCTGATCCTCGATGCGCCGGGCGACATGACCCCGCAGAACAATCGCGCAAGCAGTTTCACCAATGTGCGGGGTGATCCGCGAGTCCTGGTCGTTTCGGCTGACCCCGCCGCCGACAAAACTCTGGTCGCCGCGTTGCGGTCGGCACGATTGGAAGTGAAGGCCACCGACATCAGCGGTTTTCCATCCTCGCTGGCGGAAATGCAGAGTTATGACTCGATCTTTTTGAGCAACATTGCCGCCGGTGATTTGAGTCGCGATTTTATGAAGTTGCTCGAGAGCGCGGTGCGCGACTTCGGCGTCGGGCTGGTTTGTGTCGGTGGCGATCAAACTTACGGCGCGGGTGGTTATCGGGGCACGCCCCTGGAAGCGACCCTGCCGGTGGACATGGAGTTGAGCAGCAAAAAGGTCCTGCCGAGCGGTGCGCTGGTGTTAGTCATGCACGGAATGGAGTTTAACAACGGCAATCAGGTCGCCCGGGATATCGGCGTGGCCGCCCTCGAGGCGTTGGGGCCGCAGGATGAAATGGGTGTTGTGCTGTGGGACGGTAATGAACGCTGGCTGTTTCCGCTCACCAAGGTCGGCAACAAAAAGGAACTGGCGCGGCAGATTCAGGGAATGAACCAGGGCGATTTACCTTCGTTTCAGGGAGTCATGGCGAACGCGCATGAAGGATTGAAAAAATCCACCGCCAATTTGAAGCACATCATCGTGTTTAGCGACGGTGACCCGGGCGCGCCGTCGGCTCAGTTGATGCAGGCAATCGTTGGCGACAAGATCACGGTGAGCACGGTCCTGATTGCTGGTCATGCCGGTCCTCAGACGATGATTGCGATAGCGGATCAGGGCAAAGGACGTTTTTACGATGTTCGTTCACCGGATCAGTTGCCCCAGATATTTATCAAGGAAGCGGCGGTGATATTGAAGTCGGCAATTTTTGAGGGACCATTCAAACCGCAACAAGTAGCCAATAGCGAAGTGCTGCGCGGCATCAGCGGGGACGAGTATCCGCAGTTGCGCGGTTACGTGGCGACGTCACCGAAAGCCCGCGCCGAAACGCCGTTGCTTTCGGACAAGGGTGATCCTTTGCTGGCGCATTGGCAATATGGTCTGGGCCGTGCCGTCGCTTTTACCTCGGATGCCAAGGGGAAGTGGGCGACGGATTGGCTGGGGTGGGACAAGTACCGCCAGTTTTGGTCACAAATTGCGCAGTGGAGTTTGCGCAAGGTGGACGCCGGCGATTTTACCACGGACATTTCCGTCGAGAACGGCCAGGGGACCATCACGGTCGAAGCGCTCGATCCCCAGGGCAATTATCGAAACTTTCTGAACTTGCAAACGGCGGTGGTCAGCCCCAAGGGAGAGCGGCAGACCGTGCACCTGGAGCAGACTGGTCCGGGTCACTACGAGGCCCGATTTCCAACCAAAGAGGTCGGCTCCTATCTGTTGCATTTGATGGATGTGAAGGACGGCCAATTGCGGAGTTCGCAGGTGCTCGGCGCTAGTGTCAACTATTCTCCGGAGTTCAACGCGACAGAGCCAAATTTGGCGTTGTTGCGGAGGCTGGCTGAGACCGGCGAGGGAAAAATTCTGAGCTCGGACAATCCGGTGGATAATCCATTCCTGCACGATCGAAAGAAGACTTTTCAGCCGCGCGACCTGTGGGATTGGCTTTTGAAACTGGCGGTTGTCCTGTTCCCGGTGGACGTCGGTGTCCGCCGCATCCAATTGGACCGGGCCGAATGGCTCAAGGCAATGCGACAATTGCGTCGCTGGCTGTTCTTCTGGCAAGGCGTGCCGCGCGCGCCGGAAGCGGAGGAATCGCTGGCCGCACTGCTGGCACGGCGAGGACAAGTTCGAGCCAGTCAGACCGGCTCGGCATTGGAGCCAAATCCCGACCTGTTCCGCCCAAAGGAACAGGCGCCGATCACAAAGGAAGTCGAAGCCGTTGCGACCGAAGCGGAGGTTAGGCCCGCGACCGAGCCTTCACCCGGACCGAAGGAGGAGGCACCGATGAGCACGGCGAGCCGGCTATTGGATGCCAAGCGCCGCGCCCAGCGTTGGAAGGAGAAATCGGCGGATTCGGATCAGCGAGATAGTCGTGAGAATTGATCCATGTCTTCAACGTCACCTCGCCAGCCGCATCCACTTTGATTTCCCTGGCCCACGGAAGACCGGTCGTCAGAATTAAGGAAATGTCGCCGGAACATCGAAGCAAAACTGAGGAAACGAACGATGCGTTTTCGCGATCGAACTGAAGCGGGCAAATTGCTCGCCGCGAAACTCGGACGCTACGCCGATCGCCCGGATGTGGTGGTGCTGGCCCTCCCGCGCGGCGGCGTGCCAGTGGCCTTCGAAGTGGCGCGAGCGCTGAACGCTCCGTTGGATCTTTTCCTGGTCCGCAAACTGGGCGTTCCAGGACATGAGGAACTGGCGATGGGCGCGATCGCCAGCGGGGGCAGCCGAGTGCTAAACGAGGAGGTGGTGGCACATCTGGGGATTTCGGACGATCTGATCAACGCCGTAGTGGCGGAAGAAGAATTGGAACTCGACCGGCGCGAACGCGCCTATCGCGGTGAGCGTTCGATGCCTGCTGTCGACAGCCGCACAGTAATCCTGATCGATGATGGCGTGGCCACGGGCTCAACCATGCGAGCGGCAATCGCGGCTCTCCGACAGAAAAAACCCGCCCGCCTCGTGGTCGCGGTACCGACGGCCGCCGCTTCGACTGCATCGGAGCTGCGGGCCGAGGTGGACGATTTTGTCGCGGTCATCGAACCGGAGGAATTTTGTGCGGTCGGACAATGGTACGACAATTTCTCACAAACGACCGACGCCGAAGTACGCGGCCTGCTCGAACGCGCGGCACAGAAGCCGCCCCCCCGCTAATTGATCCTCGATTGACTGGGAAACAGAATAGGCGTCCTCGGGCTGAAAGAAGACGGGGTCCAATGCCGTATTACCTATATGAACAAGGAAACGAAAGCCGGCACGGTACTTTCAGCCCTGGCGAGCCTGGTCGCGGCGATGGCGATGCAGTGCCTGGGAGCCACGCCAGAGATCGGCGTTACAATTGGCACTGGGATCTACGTGACGCTGGGGGCTGGCAACCAGATTCTGACCTCGCGCGACGGAATTCAGTGGAGCCACTAAGCCCGGATTTAACACACGGCGATGCCTAGCTTGCCTTCGAAGCTTCCGGAGCGACGGCTGTTTCACGCCTCTTCGATTCGGGTTGTCGCTTTTCGCGCCCCCACGAAAGCGCCGATAGGAGGACCGCCAGAATCAGCCAAGTCCTGAGCGTGTAGATCAAAATGTTAGGGGGTACCCCCGCTCCCCAAGAAAAGAGATAGAGGAGATTCACGAGAATCGAGATAAGCCAAACAGCGAAGGTTCGATCAAACAGAAAATGTCCGAAGGCTCGTCTGATATAGCCATACCACACCAAAAATCCTGGCCCAAACAGCAGACCGATAACAATCACGCAACCTACACAATTGGCCAATGGTTCGTGGTCTTGCGGTTGAATGGCTACATTAAAGACCAGCCGACCGAGAGAAAATGCCCAAAAGCTGCCACTAACAGCGAGGAACACAGCAGAAAAACGTGGAAGTGTCATGAGTCAGCGTCAGACTGGAAAGCCCCTCCGCACCGCCGTCTTTTTGCTTGCTAAGAGTTAAGATGCTTCCCGAATCGTCTAGCAACGCATCGACTGATTCAACGTCGGGCTGAACACCAGATCAGTGCCTATGGTTTTTTGGCCGTCGAGGAACTGAAGCGGGGCACCCAATCGCTGGACGGTCCAGTCGCGAAGCGTGATTGTCTGGTCCCACTAATGGTGACAGCGTCATAGAACCAATGGACGAACGGGCCGATGGCGGGGATGTAGAGCGCGTCGGCCTCGCTCGATCGATTGTCCGCCTTCGCCGCGTCGGTGTTCGCGGCCGCGATGAGCAGCGAGAGGAGGTAGAGGCAGCCGAAGGTAACGGCGCCG
>JBDTOW010000368.1:0-5184 GCA_039933075.1 Verrucomicrobiota bacterium
GAGAGGGAGAAGTCTCCGCATCTCCGCCCTGTTTTTTCTTAATTCAACGGCAGTGCTCCCCGTCCCTCTCCCCGCGCGAATTAAACAATCGGCCTATGCACTTGACTCAAGCGACCCCCGCAAATAGCGGCATGGTTACCGAATAGACCACTACAGGTTGGGCCAAGTTGAGTGATGTGCATTGGCCAATTAAACAATTCCGTTGAATCCGCGCGGGGAGAGGGTGGCCGTAGGCTGGGAGAGAGGTCAGGTTCATTCCACTCCAGGTCAGGAGTTCTGAGCCTGTCTTTCCCCTTGCCCCGTCACTGCGCTTTCCTCATTCTTTCGCGCGATGACCGAGCGAATGGTTACAGATGTGTTGAGCAAACCGGACGCAGCGTTGGAGATGACGCTGCGGCCTTCCCTCTTTTCCGAATTCACCGGTCAGGCCAAAGTCAAGGAACGCCTTGAGATCGCGGTTCAAGCAGCCAAACAGCGCGGTGAGGCCCTCGACCATATTCTGCTCAACGGTCCGCCCGGACTTGGCAAAACGACGCTGGCAAACATCATCGCTAAAGCGATGGGCGCGAACGTGAAAAGCACAAGCGGACCGACGATCGAAAAAGCCGGCGACCTCGCGGGCTTGCTGACGAACCTCGAAGAGGGCGATGTGCTGTTTATCGACGAAATTCATCGCCTTCAGACAACCATCGAGGAGTATCTCTACCCGGCGATGGAGGATTTCAAGCTCGACATAATCATCGACCAGGGGCCGAACGCGCGCAGCGTGCGGCTAAACTTGCCGCGCTTTACCCTGATTGGCGCGACCACCCGGAGCGGCCTGCTCTCCGCGCCATTGTTGAGCCGGTTTCCGATGCGTGAGCGGTTGGATTATTATCACGCCGATCAGTTGCAGACGATCGTCGTTCGCTCCGCCCGGTTATTAAACGTGACGATCGACCTGGACGGCGCCAGCGAAATCGCCCGGCGCAGTCGCGGCACTCCGCGCATCGCCAACAACCTTCTCCGCCGCGTCCGCGATTACGCGCAAGTGCGGGGCGACGGTCGCATCACTTCCACGGTCGCGGACAAGGCGCTGGCCATGCTCGAAATCGATCAAAACGGTCTTGACGAGATGGATAAGCGCATCCTGGAAGCGATCATCGTGAAGTTCGGCGGCGGCCCGGTTGGAATCGGTTCCCTGGCGGTGGCTGTCGGCGAAGAACCGGACACCATCGAAGAAGTTTACGAGCCTTACCTCATCATGGAAGGCTACTTGAACCGAACAACCCAGGGGCGAGTCGCCACTGAGTTAAGCTATCAGAAATTAAATTTGAAAACAGCCGCGGGAACTCAGCCAAAATTGTTTTAGCCGCACATGGAATCCGGAACATGCACTGGAGTAAGGGCGTCCTGGATCGGGCGGCTGCCGGCGCTTTCTCAATCTCACAGACCGTACCCTTGATTTTCCGATGCCCAAACGCACTGACATTCATTCCATCCTGATCATTGGCGCGGGTCCGATCGTCATCGGCCAGGCGTGCGAATTCGATTACTCCGGCACGCAGGCCTGCAAAGCCCTGAAAGAGGAAGCTTACCGCGTCATCCTCGTGAACTCCAACCCGGCCACCATCATGACCGATCCGGAATTCGCCGATCGCACCTACATCGAACCGATCACACCGGAGTGCGTCGAGAAGATCATCGCGCGTGAAACGGAAGAGCTAAAAAAGCTCGGGGCGAATGGCAAATTGGTCCTGTTGCCAACTCTCGGCGGTCAGACCGCGCTGAACACCGCGATGGCGCTGTTCCGGCGGGGAACGCTGGAGAAATTTGGCGTCGAAATGATCGGAGCCAATGCCCGTGCGATTGAACGGGGCGAAGATCGCCAAATCTTCAAAGACCTGATGATCAAGATCGGTTTGGACGTGCCGATTAGCGGCACCGCGCATGGTGTCGAAGAGGCTCGCGCCGTCGCCGAAAAAATCGGAGGTTTCCCGCTCATTATCCGTCCGGCATACACCCTTGGCGGCACGGGCGGCGGGATTGCCTACAACCGCGAGGAATTCGAGGAAATCGCCAAGCGCGGGTTGGAATACTCACCGGTGTCCGAAATCCTGGTCGAGGAATCGCTCGTCGGCTGGAAGGAATTCGAGATGGAGGTAATGCGGGACCGGGCGGACAATTGCGTGATTGTCTGCTCCATCGAAAACTTTGATCCGATGGGCGTCCACACCGGAGACTCGATCACCGTGGCGCCGATTCAAACGCTGACTGACAAAGAATATCAGATCATGCGGGACGCATCGTTCGCGGTAATCCGCGAGATCGGTGTCGAAACCGGCGGCTCCAACATTCAATTTGGGGTCAACCCGGACAACGGTCGAATGGTCCTGATTGAAATGAACCCGCGCGTCTCGAGATCCTCGGCGCTCGCGTCCAAAGCCACCGGATTTCCCATCGCGAAGATCGCCGCGAAGCTGGCGGTGGGCTACCTGCTCGATGAAATCCAAAACGACATCACCCGCGAGACGCCGGCCAGTTTCGAACCGACCATTGATTACGTCGTCACCAAAGTTCCGCGCTTCGCCTTCGAAAAATTTCCGCAGGCCGACCCCACGCTGAACACGCAAATGAAAAGCGTCGGCGAAGCCATGGCGATCGGCCGCACTTTCAAAGAGAGCCTGCAAAAATGCCTCCGGTCGCTGGAAATCGGACGGAGCGGGTTGGGGGGGGACGGCAAACCGTGGCGCATCGGCGCCGAAATCTATGGCGACCGGGATATTCTTCCACGCGACTTAATCACGCGAAAGCTGACCGTGCCAAACGCAGAGCGGATTTTCTTCATCCGCCATGGATTTCGAGCGGGCTTAAGCGTCGAAGAGATTTTCCGATTCACGAACATCGATCGCTGGTTCCTGACGCAGATCCAACAAATTGTGGATTTGGAAGAGGAGCTGGCGCGGTCGGCTTAGGGTCCGTTCGAGAACAAATTCCGATTTTAGCGGGAGCGACACGGAGCCATCTGCGAGGCGCGAAAAGGGCGCAGCCCCGGAAGCGGGATTCATGAACACTTCTTTTGCGCAATAACAATGATGCGCGGGGGGCATCGGTCAGCCACAGCCAGTGTCCCTTCGTCGTGAACGCCACGGATAACGAACCCCGCTTCGAGCAATCCGCGTCCAATATCCGCGGGACCGTAAGCGCGTTCGGTGTGCTGTTCGACAGTTGGCCAAGCGCAGCCAGCCTGCCGACGCAAGACATGGATTCGAATCAAAGCTTGCCTTGGTTCCCAACGCACCCGCTGTTCCATCGAATGTTGCGTTGTGCAATGCGTGCGCCGATACGTCCGCAGTCCACCGAGCGGCTCGTACGGTGTGATGATGTCGAAATAAAAATGTCCGCCTGGCCGCAGGTTTTCTGCAACACGTCGGAAGGCCCGATGCAAATCCCGTAGGCACACCAGGTGATTCAGCGTGTCGAAGTTGGCTGTCACCAGGTGCACCCGTTCCGGCAGGCACAGTTCCCGAATGTCCTGCTGCAGGAAACAAATGTCCGAACCCGGGCAGCGGCGCCGCGCCGCGTTCAGCATCTCCGGCGATTTGTCCACCGCATACACTGGCACGCCCCAGCAACGGTTGAGATAGCAAGCAAACAGCCCCGTGCCGCGGCCGATATCCGCCGCCAAGCAAAAGCGGATCTGGTAGCGGCGCACGAGCGTTTCGAACCCCCGCCTCACACGACGGAAGAACTCCAGGCCGGAGGTTGGAGACATCCCCGTAGCGTTGGACTTCGATAAGTCCAATGTTCAGCCCTGTGAAGGGATTGTGGGAGCTGGCCTCGTTCGCTGCCTCAAGATGGCTGACTCGCGCGGAGCAGGGTCCCCCAAACGGCGTAGAAGGACAAGTGACGATCGAGACGAGTCGCGGTCCCTTTTCGACAAGAAACTGAGTAGTCCGGGTTTCAAGGGCGGTGAGTGCGCTCGACGTGAACTGGTAAAGCCGGGGCTTGCGTCCGGCTTGCGTCCCCCCTGCCAGTGGATGCCGAACGCATTCCCTAATATGGACATCCCCACACGCCAGGGCGACCCGCTGGTTGGGATGAGCCTGTTGATGTGCATGCAGCAGGCCGAGAAATGCGTCGCGAGCCGAAATGTTAGAGGGATGTGACCAATGATCAACAAAGTTACTCTCCTTGATATGTAGCATGCGAGAGGTACCGGCCAACACGCCAGGCACAAACACGACCGGAACACTGCACACGATGAGCAACACTTTCTTGTGGCTGTTATTGCGAAGGAAAATCTGGAGGTCGTCGAATTGCGCGGGACTAAACATCTGACGGCCGCGAGGGGGAAGGTTGTACCGCTGGGAGCGGAGGTCCATGACAAAGACCCAATGTTGCCGTAACTGAAGTCGTAATGGAATGAGCCGGATTTGCGCATTCCCAGAGCTGACTGCATCGGCAGGACACTCGACGCTTGATAGTCGCGGTAAGCGTCTAACGCTCCCTGTTTGAGGTTCTTATATTCGGCCCCGGAATGTTTCGGGTCAGACCCCCAACCATTCTTGATTTCATGATCGTCCATCGCGGGGTAGCAGGGATAGTTCGCGTACAACTTTCGGATGGCGGGCATGGACCAGTACATGCGGTAGCGAAGGTCGTACAAACGGCGGACCTCCTTGTCTGTGCATTCGAAGATGTTCCTGGGGACGTCCTTCCGGTTGGGGAAGGCCTGCCGGATCAAGTAGGGGTTCTTAAACAGCGAAAAAATTCCAGGTTCGTCGGCATACATCTGATCCCCGCAGGCGAGCAGGAATTTTACATCATTTTCCTAAAGAATCCGTGGCAGTACGCACAGCATCCGGTCCGCTTCCGGGGAAATCGTCCCTTGATCAGTGAAGGGTTGATGACAACTCAACAATCCGATGACAACCTTCTGGGGTGTATCGCCATCGCGGCCTGGCGGCGTTTCAAAGGATCCTTCTCCCAATGGTTCACCGTCGCTGGTGCGTCGGATGCGAAAGCGATATCTCGTCAATGGATCGAGAGGCGGATGTCCGCTGGGTCCGGGTTCGTGTTCGTCGCCTAAGGCCAGAACACGGTTCTCCTGGAGCACGCGGAGCAATTTGGGCTGGAGCGGCTCACTCAATTCTCCGATCTCATCCAGAAAAAGAACACCGCCGTGGGCCGCGCGAATCAGGC
>JBDTOW010000369.1:0-5172 GCA_039933075.1 Verrucomicrobiota bacterium
TATCAGTCTTGGCGGCAAATTGCCGCTGGGTGAGATGGGCCAACTCGATCCCCACATGGCACGGCTCTACGATATCCGCGAAGCAGTTTTGCTCGTTGAGTTGAACCTCGACTTGCTGCTGGCGCGGCGAATCCCGACCAAATCCTTCAAGCCACTGCCAGCGTTTCCCTCAATCCGCCGTGACGTCGCCATGATTGTGCCGGAAGCAACCGCGCACGAAGCGGTCCTCAACATCTTCAAACAGACAAAGCCACAAAACCTGGAGAGCGTGGAATTATTCGATGTGTTCCGCGGCAAGAGCGTTCCGGCCGGACAGAAGAGCATGGCCTACGCTGTTACCTACCGTGCAGCCGATCGGACGCTCACCGACGCTGAAGTGAACGCTACGCACTCCGGGGTAGTAGAGGCGTTCAAGCAACAATTGCGCGCGGTGATTCGCGATGGGTGACGAGGAGCGACCCTGGCAAAAGAGAAACTTCGAGAACCGTGATCACTGCTCACGAAGCCGCATGGCATCACTTTTTGATTTGGTCGTTGGTACGTGTCCCGGAAGTTCAGCGAGGCGCGCAAGAATCGACTCAAGTTATTTACCAGCCAACCGATTTTACTGCCATGACGATCTCCGGTTCGACGGCATCAACAATCTTGGGCAACGTGGCAAACGCCGAGGGCGCGGCAACTTACGTTGGAGTCGCAATGCTTAAGAAGGCCCAAGATCAAATGAAACAACAAGGCGACGCACTGGTCAAAATGATCGAGCAAACGCCAAATGGTTCCAATGGTCAGCAACTGGACGTCTACGCCTGAGCAGTCTTCGTAGTCGTCTTGCTGTCGGCTTACGGCCGTCGAGTCCGAAATTCCCTCCTCGCTATTTCCCAGAGGTCCCTTGCATTCGAAGAAATGTTAGGAAAACGGTCAACCTTCTGTAAAAGATCTCAAACCAGGTGGGAGTATTTTTTGTCGGTCGCCAATTTTGCCACCAATTCTTTGACTTTCTGCGACTGGCTTTTGTGCGCGAGCAGTGTGGCGTCGTCGGTCTGAATGAGAATCGAATCGCGCAGACCCACCACCGCGATGGGTGTGCGATGTTTCGTCCGCGCGTCGAAAATAATATTGCGAGCGGCGTCGACGTGGATGAAATCGGCAACTGCGCAGTTGCCTTCCGAATCGGGCTTGATGTGGCGTGCCAGCGCGTTCCAGGAGCCGAGGTCGTCCCATTCGAATGAACCGTCGGCAACGACGACATTTTGCGCGTGTTCCATCAAGGCGAAGTCGATGGAGATTTTCTTGATCCCCGGATATTCTTTGGCCAGGACCTTTTCGAGCTTCGGCGTGCCGGCTACCTTAAACCAGCGTCGACACGCCTCTGCCATTTCCGGCTGATGTTTTTCCAGACCCTGCGTGATTGTGATGAAAGACCACACGAACATACCCGCGTTCCAGCGGTAGTGTCCACTGTTTACATAATCGATGGCTTTCTCGAAATGCGGTTTCTCGACGAATTGCTCGGCCTTAAAAAACGTGGTCTTGTAGGACTTGGCTCCGCAGGGTGGCGGCAAGGGATCACCGACGCGGATGTAGCCATAACCGGTTGCAGGTTCCGTGGGCTTGATGCCGATCGTCACGATCGCCTGACCGCGCTTTGCCAGATCGAATGAGTCAGCGAGGACTTGCTGAAATTTCCTTAAATCGGGGATGACATGGTCGGCCGGCAGGATCGCCATAACTCCGGTCGTTGATCTCGCCCCTACCAGAGCTGCTCCGAGCGTGACTGCAGCGCAAGTGTCGCGTCCGACGGGTTCGGCAACGATGTTTTCTTTGGGAAGTTTGGGCAGTTGCTTGCGGACTTCGAGCACTTGAAGGGCGTTGGTGATGATGAAAATATTTTTGATGGACACTAGCGGCACGGCGCGGTCCACGGCCTGTTGCAGAAAGGACCTCTTACCGAGCAACGTGATAAGTTGTTTAGGGGTCTTTTCGCGGCTGACGGGCCAGAAGCGCTCGCCCTTTCCCCCGGCCATGATGATGACGAAGCAATCGTCGGTTTTGGATTTGATTTTCATCATTTTATTCTTTCGGTGCCAACGGATTTTCTATCAAGGTGAGTTTTCCAAATTGCAGGAGACGCTGGCTCCGAGCGCTGAACAGTAGGGTTTGGAATTATCGAATTTTTCTCATTACATATTGAAAGAGGCAATCAGGGCCCGTATCCATAGCGTTGCCGGCATTTTACGTGGTTATCGGAGCAACTTGAATTGCTCGCTTCGCTCTTGAATTGCGAGCGTGTTCCGTTCCCAAAACACACCGTCACGGTAGCCTTGTATGGTGTTGTCGTTGTTAGCCAAAGCGACCCGTTTCGCGGCCAGGCAGGCATAACTTTCGGCTAATTCGATTCCGAGAAAATTGCGCCCCAATTTTCGAGCGACCGCTGCGGTACTGCCGGAGCCAAGAAACGGGTCAAATACCAGGTCGCCTTCACGCGAACTGGCGAGAATGAGCTTAGCAACCAGTTTCTCAGGCTTTTGAGTCGGGTGGTCTGTGTTCTCCGGCATCGACCAAAAAGGCACAGTGATTTCCGTCCACAGATTGGAAGGATAAGTCAGTCGGAATCCAGTGCCATCGGTCACTTGCCAATCTTTCGGCCGTCCGTTTTCTTTGTACGGGGCGATGACACGGCGTTTGAGTTTCACCGCCTCGGCGTTGAAATAATAATCGTTCGACATCGTGCAAAACCAGATGTCTTCGCAGGCGTTTTTCCAGTTGCTTTTGGCTCCCCTTCCCTTTTCGCGTTCCCACGTGATGCGATTGCGCACGATGACGTGCCGTTCCAGCATCCGATGCAACGCGGTGGAGGATTTCCAATCCCCACACACGTAAAGACTGGCGGTGGGCTTGAGAACGTGGAGCAGCCGGACAAACCAGGATTCGAACCAAACCTCATAATCTTGCCGCGACATTGCTCGAAATGTTTCGCTCGCAAATCTCTTTGTATGATTATAAGGAGGATCGAGGATCAACAAATCGACAAACGCTTTGGGTAGCTCCGGACAAATCCTCATTGCATCGCCAAGGACGATTTCGTTGATCAGTGCCGATGCGATGTGGGATAATGGCGGGCAAAGGAGCGTTTTCGCCAATGCGGCCCGTTCGCGTGCGGTCAGGGTCAATGTCCGATTGAGCGGGGCGCGCTTTTTGGCGGGTGGTTCCATGCCGCAATGCTAACTTAATCGCTTGACCGCATCCACCAGGGACTTCACAAACTCTCCTACGCACGGAACAAGGTCGGGTGATTTTCCATACTTTGCGATCTGGTTAACAATGGCGCTGCCGACGACGACGGCTTCGGCATTCGCCGCCACATTTTGCGCCTGGTCGGGATTTGAGATCCCGAAGCCGACAGCTATGGGCAGGGCGGTGTGCACGCGGATTTTGGCTGTCATTTGCGCGATGGATTCCGAAACTTTGGCCTGCATACCAGTGACGCCCTCGCGCGAGACATAGTAGATGAAGCCGGTTCCACGTTTTGCTATTAAGCCTATCCGTTCATCGGTGGTTGTCGGGGCAATCAGGTAGATCACACAACGTTCAGCCGCTTTCATCAGTGGCTCGTAGTTACCCGATTCTTCAGGCGGCAAATCGAGGATCAGCAAACCATCGACGCCTGCGCTCGCGGCGTCCCCGATAAATCTCTGGAGGCCGCAGTGGTGAAGCAAGTTGTAATAGACATAGAGCACGATTGGGATTTGAGAGTCGCGCCTGATGGCAGCGACGGTCCCCAAAACTTTTGTGGGTGTGGTGCCGGATTCCAAGCCGCGCTGCGCCGCTAGTTGGTTGACGAGACCATCAGCCAGCGGGTCACTGAATGGCACGCCGAGTTCCAGGACATCGACGCCCACTGTGTCAAAGGCGAGTGCCAGTCGCCGTGTGGCTTCAAGATTCGGATCGCCCGCGCCGATGTACGCAATGAACCCTTTCTGCTCTTCTCTTTTGAGTCGCGCAAAGCGTTCTTCAATGCGATTCATGCACGCGCATCTTCGAAGTCCGAGTTTCGAGTTGCAAGATTCAAGTTGCTGATCGTTACGGCGTGAAGTTGCCGAAAGACAGCCATAAATATCCATTCCTCAAGCGTGCTGAAAATCCGACTTGGGCGATTTCGTCGCTATGCCCAGCGTTCCTGCCACCTATTGAATTGGGCGGTCACCGTGGCGTTATTCCAAATGATCACGCGAAGGAGTTGGCCCTGTGCGTCTCCGTTGCGTTGACTATAACTTTGGAATCTCGCAGAGGGCGCCTTGACGGTATTCAGGCATTCGCCTGCCAAACGAGACGCAAACCTTCGAGCGTCAGCAACGGTTCGACCGCAGTTATCTCGTGGAGTTTGGAAGCGATCAGCTTCGCGTAACCGCCCGTTGCCACCACAGGGAGTCGACTGGCCTTTAGTTCGCGCTTTAGTTCAGCAATCAGTTCCCTCACAAGTCCGCGATATCCATGTACCGCGCCGATGAGCATCGCTTGTTCCGTGTTCTTTCCTACCACTTTGCTCACTTCTCTGATCTTGATTCGTGGGAGCAACGCCGTTTTTTCGTGCAGGTAATCGGTCATTGCAGCCAGCCCCGGGGCGATGATCCCGCCGATATATTTTCCACGCTGATCGACCACATCGAACGTAACCGCGGTGCCGAAGTCAACCACGATTGCGGGTGCGCCAAAGTGATGTTTGACAGCGATAGCGTTGGCCAGGCGGTCCGGGCCGATGCTCTCCGGTTTGGGATACTCAATGCCAATTCCGACGGCTGTTTTGGCTGTCAACTCAAGGCAATCCACACGATAGCGAGTTTTGATCGCCCGGCAAACGAGCGGGGTGGCGCGTGGCACGACACTGCAAACCGCAACTCCTTCCAAACGCGTGTTGTCAACCAGGTTTTCAATCGACATGGTGAGCGAGCCAGTGACGCACTCGGCGGTTGAAATGTTTACCTGATTAGTGACGCGACTCCTATTTGCCAGGCCAAAGTGGGTATAAGTATTGCCGATGTCGCAGAGAAGAATCATTCAATCGCAAGACTGTCGAATTGCTGTCGAGTTTGCGAGGGATTTTTATCCGACTAACCCTGTCGGTACGGCGGATTCAAGAAAAGTTTGTGCGTGCAAAGTATGGTAAAGTCCTCAACC
>JBDTOW010000370.1:0-5166 GCA_039933075.1 Verrucomicrobiota bacterium
CGGTGTTTCCGGAAGGTCTATCGTGCTCCAGAGACGTGGTCGCGGCGGGCCTTCCGCAACGTTGTTGAGGGTTCTCTCTCGGCAATGAACGCACATCTCCAGTTCCTCCTTCTCATCTTTGCCGCGTGGGTCAATCGACAACAACAGGCCGTTATCGAATATCTCCAGGAAGAGAATCGCATCCTGCTCGAACAGCTCGGAGGCAAGCACAAACGCTTCACCGATGCCCAACGCATGCGTTTGGCGCGCAAGGCTAAGGCAGTGGGTCGCCGTCGCCTAAAAGCGCTCACCACCATTGTGACTCCTATGGGTGCCGAAAACCTCGTAGCAGCGAATCGCCGGTAAAATGGACCATCATTTTCATGCAGTCGAACGCGGAATCACTCGCGCACACCTCATTGGAGCGCCCGCCTTCGGCTCCCGCCCACGTTGGAGCCCACTTATTGCCGCACCGGCTCCTGATCAGGTCTCAACTCGCACCAAGATCAGGACGTACTCTTACGCCGCTTTCCGGGTGTCGTGGTGATGTAAACCACCAAGCACAGGAAGCGCCACGATTTTCTTTCCCACGTCGTCCTAGATTTCTCGTCCATCGGGTGAATCGTCATTCAAGGATTTGTGAGGGCGAACTCGATGATAATAATCCAAGAAGTGCGAATTCAAACACCTGCGCACCGATAAGAAGATAACCGAAGTGAGTGAATATCCAGTTGAGTGCGCAACGACGAAATCCCGGCCCGTCCGCCGCTTGCCCCATTTGCCCAGATGGGCCGACAAGCCGTCCCAGCCCTCATAAAGAGACTTCATCAAGAAAGCTCGCTCATCGATCCGATCCGTTTGCGTGCTTATTATTACTACGTCCTGGTGAATTGCTTGCCAGGTCAAATAATGCACCGGGTGCCACGTCCGATTAGCCTCGTGGAACGCAGACGCGCCGCTGTTGGGGCGTTAGGAATCATAGGCCCCGCCGCTTCGGAAGCGGTTCCAATACTTACTGAACTCTCGGCGACCCATCACCCGAAATGCGGGGACGCGCGCTTTACGCGCTGAAGCAAATTGCTGAATAATTCTTATGCCCCTGTTAAGCGAATAAGGTTACCAAAGGCTGGAGGTTTTACGCAGGTTCAGGAAATATATAGCCGGATTTGCTTTTGCGACGTCGTAAAGGCTAACAAGCATGGCATGAAAAAGCGGCGGAGCGGATTGGCAGTGACCAGCCTGACACTGGGCATAATTGCGATGTCGTGCGTGATGACCGGCGCGCCGATTTTGCGTTTGGTGGCAGTTCCGCTTGGCGTTGTGACGCTTGTTTTTGGGTGCGTTGCGGCGTGGAAGATCAGCCGGCGCAGTGAATTGTGGAGTGGCAAGGGCATGGCCGTGAGCGGAATTATCCTGGGCATGCTGGGCAGTTTCCTGGGCGTGGTCACGTTCAGCGACGCAGTGATGCGTTCGCAGCAACCATGGCGGCATTCGAATCGCCAATTTCCGGCGAAGCGCATTTCGCACGCGGCTGCGATGCGGAATGAGCCCGTGACAAACTTCACATCGAACCTGCCGATCATCGTCCTGGAATCGGAAGGGGATAATGTTTCGCATGATGACCGGACGCTGGTGCGCGCGGCATTTTACGACAGTAAGCAGGGGCGTGCTTCAGTCTCGGCAAAACCGGACTACGATGGGTTTGGCACGATCAACCCGCGCGGACACAGCACGAAAGACTGGCCGAAGCAATCGTACACCTTTCACGTGACCGATGAACGGGGGCAGCAGATCAAAGCTCCGTTGCTTGGTTTGCCTGCGGAGGAGGATTGGGTGCTGTACGCGCCGTTTGAGGACAAGTCGCTAATTCGTGATGTGCTCGCATACGAATTGGCAAGGAGAATGGGGCAATACGCGCCACGAACCCGGTACGTGGAGTTGTTTTTGAAGACACGCTCGCGCGGGGACGGGAAGCTTTCGATGCGGCATTACATGGGAGTATACGTGCTGATGGAAAAGATCAAACGCGGTAAGGAACGGGTGAATATCGCGAAGCTTAATCCCGAGGACTCTGATGAATCAAAGATCAGTGGCGGTTATATCGTGAAACGTGACCATAGCGAAGGCGGTGGCAGCCGTTTCCGGACGAAGCGGGGCGGTCCGTTTTTTTATGTTTATCCCAAGCCGCGTGAGATCACGCAGGCGCAGAGGGCCTGGATTAAAAGATATTTTGAGGCGTTCGAAGACGCCTTGTACGGCGAGGATTTTGCTGACCCGAGAACCGGGTACGCGGCCTACCTGGATGTGAATGGATTTCTCGATTCACATTGGCTGATCGAATTGAGCAAGAACGTGGATGGCTTTCGGTACAGCGCTTACCTGACGAAGGATCGCGGCAAAAAGCTCAAACCGGGGCCAGCCTGGGATTGGAACCGGGCGTGGGGGAACGCGAATTATTACGGGGGCGGGTCAACGAAAGGCTGGTACTGGACGGTCTTGCGACCGAATGAAATCTCATGGCACCAGCGTTTGCGGCAGGATCCGGCTTATGTCGAACGGGCCGCGGCGCGCTGGAGGGAATTGCGAAAAAATGTGCTGGATTCCAAAAACATTGCCGCCCTGATCGATGAGCTGGCGGCCCAGCTTGAGGAACCTCAGAAACGAAATTTCCAGCGATGGCCGATTCTTGGGGAGCAGGTTGCGAGTAACTATTACGTAGGCCAGAGTTACCGGGAGGAAGTGGATTGGCTCAAGAAGTGGATTGAGGGGCGCGTCCGCTGGATCGACGGGCAAGTGGAAGCCGAGAAGCTGTAGTCTGACAGCGAAACCCGACGCGCTTGCGACGTGACGGCGAAGCGCGCCGAGTCGAATGCTGGGAATCGTTGCCCTTATCTTCCTTGCTGTCCGCGTCCCGGCCACGCCGCACTCGGCGCGGTGAATCAACCGGCGAAATCCGGACGCGTGAGCGGCTGGGAGGTTTACTGAGATTCTACTACCGGCAAGCCGCATGAGAATTTTGACCATACGAGGATCTCTTTCGAACTCGGCTTCTGAATTTGCCTGTCACTCACGGAGCGTCCAAACAAAAAGAGCGTTCCCGTGGAGGGGCGAATTCGTTTATTAGTCTTCATTATTGACATTATTAAACGGACAAAAACGGATCACGGCACGCGAGGCTTTAACAATTCAGCAACGAGGAGGTTCTTGTGGCTTTGACAACGAGTGGTCTGACGAATGGCGGAGTGACGGCGCATTATCGGTTTCAATACGATGATTCCCTGGGAGGCGCCGGAGGAATTGAGCCGGCACGGACGAACGCGGTCATTGCATCCTGCGAAGCGGATTTCAACCTGATGTCGGGATGGTTTGGGAACATCGCATTGGATGTGAATTTCACGATTCCGGTGAACGTAACGCAGAACGGAGGGAGAGCCTCGTGGAGCCTCAGTGGCGGGAACCTGACCGTCACGATCAATCCGTCGAACGGCAATGCCGGTTTCGTCCGCTACCTCCTCGTCTCGGAGATGACAGAGCAGTTCATGCGGGCGCAGGGCCTTGCTGGTACGGAAACAATACGGAAGGAAGCGAAGGCGAAGGATTGTCGCGTTTTCTGGCTGCGCAGTTCCTGGCAGCGAATGGATTGGGGAACCCGCCTGTCGGATTCACCAACAGCAACACCTGGCTGAGCAGCGCACGCCAGGATTTCGTGTCGCTCATCTATCCGAACGACACCACGCAATCACCCAAGAAACCCGCCGGGGTGCAATGGCCGCCAAAACAATGAACAACCATCATGCGTGCGATTTCGGGCATTCCCGCTTTGCAGAATAAGTGTACGATCCTGCCGCGGGCGTCCATGTTCATTGAGGGATCGCTCCGCCCTGGCAGTCGGCTGCAGTTTTCTTGAATGATGAGTGCTGAAACATTCGATAAAGGCGGCTTAGATCGTGGTTGCGGGGCCGTCGAGGCGAGAATCTCGGGCGAACCCGTCGGACCGACGGACCAGCAACTCCTGTCCGAGTAGTTTGACCAGGGCGGCTCGCTTCGCAGCGGAGACCGAACATCACCCGGCCGATCTCGCCTCAAGAAATGACCAAACGAATGGCGGGGTTCAGCGCGAAGGTGCAGGGCGTTTGACAAAGCCACTTGGACCGCAGGAGACGACGTGAGGAGTTTCGCATTTCGTGACATGCCCTTAGCAGTGGCGAGAGGGTTTGAAGACCTTCACCAGGGCTTTTATACCCTAATCACCAAAAAATCTCTCATTGCGAACCAGCCAGCGTCTTCTTCCATTGCTCATCAAAGAATCCGGCACGGACAACTTCTTCCGGGAAGACCGCAGCAGAAGGCTTCCAAGTCTCCGCGTCGGGCGTAACGCGCAGCACGGCCCAGTCGCCCAGACGCGGGAATAGCAGGTAATTGAACGCGGCAAACTCCTTTTCGTGAAATGTATGGCCGCTGTTGAGGACGAGGTAGTGGTCGTCCGCGCCGGTCAGCGGGCTGGCGCAAATAAGTGCCGGTGCGTGGTCTTTCGAAGTGCGCCGCTCAGTGCCGAGCCGGACCTCATCGCGGGTCCACCGACAAGGCAGTTTCGGGAGCGCTTTGCGAATCCACGAGTTGCTGCCTGGGTCGCCGAAAAGAATGAGGTTCTTGGTGTGCACGTCGGTCTCGGTGACTTCGCTATCGTTTTTAATGGGCAAATCACCGCGCATGTAGCGCGCCCACTCATAAGCGAAACGCCGCAGACTCGCCTCGGCCCACGCGCCGACGGCGGGGTTCCATGGCCGGCCGGTGCCGCGCACGCACAGGAAGGGAGCAGCGTACGCATCGTCGATCGGGCCTTGCACGCCGGGTCGTTTGCCGGTGAGCGCGAGTTCGGAGTGGAAACCAACAAACTTCCACCGTCTTCCTTGCTGAGCGAATACAAGTGCTCGCGGCGGATCGCCCGGCGTCCGATGCGGCAAGGCGATCTCGGCGCCGCCGATGCGTAACCGAGCGGCTCGGCCCTGCAACATCGGCGGATGGATGGCGAATTCCGTGATGTTCTGTGGCGCGGCGACCTCGACAGAACCGTCTTCAGAAACGCTCGCCGCAATTTCTGCCCGCTCGTAGTGCTCCTTTAACGCGAGCAGCTCGAGCCAGTGGCAGCGGTTGTATTTCAGCGTCCACGTTACGAACCGGAGTTCG
>JBDTOW010000371.1:0-5154 GCA_039933075.1 Verrucomicrobiota bacterium
GAAGACACAAAGATCGCGAACGGCTTTGCTGACCTGGTATCCCTTTTCGTGCCGCACGAAGAACCGTCGCAAGCGCGCCGGCGCGACATCCGGCGCGATGCTGACGGGATAAATACCCTGGCGCGCTCTCTCGACGGACTGGTCGCTGATGTCGGTGGCGAAAATCTGGACCGATGTCTCGGCCGCCTTTTTTCCTAGATATTCCAGCAGACAAATCCCAATCGAGTAAGCCTCCTCGCCCGTCGAGCAGCCCGGCACCCAAATGCGGATTGGCGATTCCGCCAGGCGGCCCTTCATCAGCTTGGGAAAGATTTTTTTCTTCAACGTCTCGAACGTGTGTGGCTCTCGGAAGAAGCTCGTCACGTTAATGAGCAGGTCGTGGTACAAAGCGTCCACCTCCGCTGGCGTCTGCCTGAGGAAGCGAACGTAGTTGGCGAGCGATTCGATCTTGTGCAGAACCATGCGGCGGACGATCCGGCGCTTGAGCGTAGCGGGCTTGTAGCAGGCGAAATCCACACCCGTCGCCGACCGCAACAGGAGGAATACCTTGCTGAGGTCACCCTCACTCGCTGGCAGCACCTCCTCCGTCCTGGCTGCGGGAGGCAGGGACAGATACGGATGACGGCCAATGCGTGCCAACTCGCGCGCGATTCCCTCCGGCGAGAGTATGAAATCCACCACCCCGGCGGCGATGGCGCTGTGGGGCATGCCGTCGTACTTGGCCGACTTTTCATCCTGCGAGAAAGTGAGACCGCCTCCGAGCTTGATCGCCCGCAACCCCTCCGTGCCATCCGAAGCCGTCCCCGATAAAATCACGCCAATGGCCCGGCTCTTCTGGTCGTCCGCAAGCGACCGGAAGAAAAAATCAATTGGCATGTGCTGGCCACGGGTTTCCGTGCGCGGCATGAGACTCAATCGACCGTGCAACACCGCCATGTTGGCGTTGGGCGGGATCACGTAAATGTGGTTGGGCTCGATCAACATGCCATCCCGCACCTCGAGCACGCACAGCGACGTCGCTCGTGAAAGCAGTTCCGTCAACATGCTCTCGTGGCTGGGATCCAGATGCTGCACCAATACAAAGGCCAGTCCCGTGTCGGACGGCAGGTGGCCGATCAAATGGGTGAATGCCTCCAAGCCACCCGCCGAGGCGCCGATGCCGACGATGAGACAGGATTCGCTCGGACTCCGCGCAGCTTTACTGCGTCGGCCGGGGCGAGTCGCTGTCGGTTTTGCCTTCCGTGTAAGAATGGCACCGTGTACTGCCTTCGGCGCTGTCGATCTTCGAGGCGCCGGCTTCTTCGCTGTCATACCTTCGGATAATGAACCATACCGATTATTTTATCAATCCCCCTTGAAGAACGCTTCGTGTTTCATTTTTTCACTCGAGCATGGTCGGAATGGCCACCGTCTGGTCGACTCGCTTGGCGCCCAACGATGCAGCTTTCTTTGTTTTGCGGGAATAAATCCCGAAGTGTATCCTTCTCAACTGCGATGATGCGAATTGGAAACCGTGCCGATCCCGACCGCCGGCTCAAATGCCTGGTCGCTCTGCTTGTCCTGACCGGCCTGGTCTGCTTTGGGTTCAAGAAACCGATCCAGCGCGAGTTTATGACGTGGTTGATCACTCGCGCCGGCGCTCCATCCGAGACGGCGCTTCGAGACCTGCTGGATCAAACACGGGATCCGGTTGCGCTTCTCGAAAAGCTTTGGAACACCGGCAAAATCGTCCATCGCCAGTTTGTCTCTGGTTACTTGAAGGACCAAAGCAGCGCCAAATTCCAGCTTGATGATCGTACCAGGTCTCTTCTCATGGCTGGCACACGAGACGCGGACCTCTCAGTTCGCGAATTGGCTTTTGGCGCGCTGACTTCGCACAAGTTCCCGGGGACTACCTCATTGGCAGGAGAACAGCTCCGCGATCCTGATCCGCAAGTTCGCTTGCTTGGACTTCAATACTTGCAGAAAGCCGGCCCACAGAAAGTCTTGCGTGTCGTGTTCGCTCTGCTCGACGACCCTGACCTGAGCGTCGTGACCAGCGCGGATGCAGCTTTGCGAAAGTGGACCGGTCAGGATTTTGGTATCCGGATCTCCCAATCGATTCCTGTCAAAAGTTCCAGCCAACGCGAGACCCTCGATCCCGCCAACGTTGAGGCCGTCAGACGCGGCGTGCAGCGTTGGAAGGAGTGGTGGGACGCCCACCAGGAAATCTACCCACCAACCGATAGCACGCCCGTCACTTCAGTTGCAACTGCTGCACCGAGGCTGCCCGAGGACTTCGCGTTGCGGGATTTGACCGGCGAGAAAGTTCGCCTCTCAGATTATCGAGGCAAGGTTGTCCTGCTAAACTTCTGGACCACATGGTGTCCAGCCTGCCTGGTGGAGATACCCGACTTGATCGAGCTGCAGCGAAAGCATGCAGATCGACTCATTGTTCTCGGCATCTCTTTGGATGGTGTGGCGGACGAACACGGTCACGATCACGAGGAAAATGGAAGCGAGCATGAGGCTGTGGTTCCGCGCCAGTCCAAGGCGCAGGGGAAAACCCTGTCCACGGTGGAGCGGATCGTGCGGAACAAGGGAATAACCTACCCGGTCTGGCTCGACCCACAAAACGCGGTGGGCAGCCGCTTCAATGGCGGGGAATTACCGACGAATGTCTTGATCGATCCCAATGGATGCGTCCGGCGAAGATTCATCGGAGCGCGGCCGCTGCCGGTGCTCGAAGCCATAATTGCCGAGATCGCGACGGCCTCGAACCCGCCCTTGCGTTGACGCACCGAAGGCCTCGGCGTCGAGCGATACGAATGGTTCGCTGGCTAGTAGCCAACGGTCAGCAGCGAAATTCCTTGAGCTCTTCGAGTTACTGGATCGATGCTTAAGTTGGAAAATCCGGAACCATATCGGGCGGGAGCAAAGGGATTGATGAGCTGAAGGGGGTGATCAGTTTTGGTTAACTGCACCAACACGCCGCTATACGTCGCTTTCTTACGTAGCCTCGTCAGGGCCGGTGCGGCCGGGGGAACTACGGTGACCGTCTGGGTTGGCTTCTGGTTAACGGCGGTTTGCTTCGAGATTTCTGTTTGATTGGTTTGCCCGAATGAATTCGCAAGTGAGCCGATGGTCAGGAACAACACGATAAAAAGATTTTTCATAGCAATCCTTTCTCACAAAAACTGTCCGACAGGTGCTGCCATTTGTCAATCGGCGAAAACAAGGGGCGAGTGCCATAACCGTGGAGTGAGTCAGGAACCGGTTTTCGCTTTCACATTTGGATTTGCCGTGCATTGTGATCCAATATGACTGCCTTGATCGCAATCGTTGGCCGGCCCAACGTCGGGAAATCGGCGCTTTTCAACCGGATAGTCGGAAAACGAATCGCGATCGTGCATGACGAACCCGGCGTGACCCGCGATCGCATCATGGCCGAAGCCGAATGGCAGGGACGTCCATTCACGCTCGTCGACACGGGAGGGATTGGATTATTACGAGGCGAGAGAGCGCAGGATGTGATCGCGAAGGCGGCATTCGATCAAGTGCAACTGGCGATTGACTCCGCATCCGCAATCCTCCTGGTTGTCAATGTCCAGGAGGGCGTCGTGGCGTTGGACCGGGAAGTTGGAGTTCGCTTGCGCCGCAGTGGCAAACCGGTTGTTGTCGCCGTCAATAAAGTAGATAGTTCCCGCGCCGATGTGGGCTTGGCGGAGTTTTCAGAGCTTGGTTTCGATCAGGTCTTTCCGGTCAGCGCCATCCATGACGAGGGCATCGAACCGTTGATGAATGCGGTTCTTGCGCTCGCCTTCGTGCCTGAAGCCGCTCTTGCCGGAATTGGTGAGCAAGAAATTGAAAATCGGCTGGCGGGATCGCCCGATCCAATTGCCGCGTCTTCCGCCAAGAAAATTGGCCCGCTCAAAATCGCGATCGTTGGACGACCGAATGTCGGCAAGTCATCGATCATTAATGCGCTGACCCGCTCCGAACGCGTCATCGTGAGTCCCATCCCCGGAACTACGCGAGATTCCGTGGATGTGCCTTTCGAGGTCGAGACCGATGGCTTTCGCCAGAAGTACATCTTGGTCGACACGGCGGGCCTTCGAAAGCATCGGCGGATTGCGGATTCGATTGAATTCTTCAGCGTAAACCGAGCCGAAGATTCAATCGCGCGCTCCGACATTGTCGTCCTGGTCCTGGACGCTGAAGCTGGGATCCTGGAGCAGGACAAAAAAATCGCTGATAAAATCGTCGAGAAACGCCGAGCCTGTATTGTGGTAATCAACAAGTGGGATTTAGTGGAAGACGAGGTAAGAAAAGCGCGGGAAGAAGAAATCGCGCGACGCCAGGCGAAAACCCGGAACCGCGGCCGCCGCGATCATTCGCTGACAACCCTTGCCGAGTTTGGCCAGTGGGTACAGGAGCATCTGTTTTTCCTCGATTATGCTCCTGTTATCTTCACGTCAGCTAAATCGGGTTTCCATCTCGATCGGCTTCTTGAGGCCGTGCGCTACGTGGCAGCCCAGTTGCAACAGAAAATACCGACTGCAATATTGAATCGTACCCTTCAAGATGCGATCGAGCGTCGCCAGCCAGTCAGTGATACCGGGCATCGCCTGAAATTCTTTTATGCCACCCAACTTAAGCAGGCTCCTCCGATGTTTTTGCTCTTTGTTAATCGCGATGAATTGTTTTCCGACCAATACAGCAAATATCTGGCTCGCGAGTTGCGGCGTGCGTTCGGATATGAAGGCTGCCCGATTATTTTGATCGCCAGACCACGCGCAAAGACGATCGAGCCGAAGCGAAGGTTTAAAAACGTGCGCAACGGGAACCGGGAGATCTTTGCAAGCCGAGGCAAGTCTAAGGCTCGCCGAAGCTGATTTTGCTGCCAAAAATCGAGAGGTAACAGGACAACTTCGGGGTAGCGTTCTTATTGGTTTTCAGCCGTTTGTTCAAAAGCGGAAATACCTTTAAAATTATCTTGTAACCACAATCTGTAGTGCTAGTGTGTAAAACACTCCCCTACGTATGGGGATTTCTGGCCGGGCGACGGTCGCGCTCCTGGAAGCTACGGAGGGCGTTGCACTCGGTGAAGCCCGCTCAGCGAAAACGTCGTCAACAGTAACACCTTTCAAATATTTTCAAGCTATGATTGATGCC
>JBDTOW010000372.1:0-5152 GCA_039933075.1 Verrucomicrobiota bacterium
CTGCCCGATGCGGTGCGTGCGGTCGATGGCCTGGTTTTCCACCGCCGGATTCCACCACGGATCAAACAGCACGACGTAGCTTGCGGCGGTGAGGTTGAGGCCGAAGCCGCCGGCTTTGAGTGAAATGAGGAATACAGCGGCGCCTTCCGCCGATTGAAAATTTTGCACGAGTGCGCCACGATTCTCGGTGTCGCCCGCGAGATAAAACTGCGGCCAGCCTTTGTCCGCCAGCGCGCGCTTGAGCAGACCGAGCATCTCGACAAACTGCGAGAAAACCAGGACTTTGTGGCCTTCGTCCATGAGCGGTTCGAGCAGTTCGAGCAATGCCCCCAGTTTGGCGCTCTCGGCTTTGGACTCCGGTTTCACCAAAGCGGGATGACAACAAATCTGCCGCAGACGGAGCAACGAGGTGAGGAAATGAAAACGCTCCTTCGCGAGCTGCTTCTGCGTTTTGATCCGCAGCAGCATTTGCTGCGCGCGCTTCAGTTCGGCGCGATACAGTAACTTCTGCTCACCTTCGATCTCGCAGAACAGATCTTCCTCGGTGCGATCGGGTAAATCTTTCGCCACCTGGGATTTGGTGCGGCGCAGGAGGAAGGGGCGGACGCGCGCGGCCAGGCGCCGACGGGCAAACGGATCCTCCTTCGCGTCAAACATCTTGGCGAACTGCATCCGGCTACCGAGCACTCCTGGCATCGCGAAGGCCATTAGACTCCAGAGATCGAGCAGACGATTTTCGATCGGCGTGCCGGAGAGCACCAGCCGATAATCGGCGCGGAGCGCGCGCGCGATTTGAGCGGTTTGTGAGGCCGGGTTCTTGATGTACTGGCCTTCATCGAGGATGAGGGCGAGCCACTGCGCTGGTGCCAGCGATTCGCCGATGATGCGAAGCTGGCTATAGTTGATCACGTGCAAATCAGCTTCAGTAAGACGCTGGAGTAGTGTACCCAGTTCGCTCGCCGACCAGAGCTTGACCCGCAGTTCCGGCGTAAAGCGCTCGGCTTCCGCGCGCCAATTATCCATTACGCTCTTGGGACAGACGACGAGCGAAGGACGACAACGTAGGGCGGGCGTCTCGCCTCCCCCTTCGGGCCGCGGGTTTTCCAACCCGCCGCGTGAATGTGGGTCCGTAATCCTGGAAGATTCAGATCCCATGCCGTTTTCCGCCGACGGCACCTGCTGGCAGTTGCGGTTCGCTTCCGCCTCGGGTGTCGCGCCCGTCCCGTTGAGCTCGCGCAGCCAGAGCAGCCACGTCAGCGTTTGCAGCGTTTTGCCGAGGCCCATGTCGTCCGCCAGAATGCCCCCGAAATTATTTGCCGCCAGATACGCGAGAAAATGAAAGCCGTCGCGCTGATACGGACGCAATTCTGCCTTCACGCCGGCGGGCAGTTCGGGCGTGACGCGCGCTTTGATTTCGCTGGCGCGCCGCTGGATCTGCGCGGCCTGCTGTTCCGGAAGGAATCTCTTCGCGGCCTCGTCAGCGAGTTGAAGCGCGTGCAGGCGCTGCGGTTCCGAAGTCAGCTCATGCGGATTGAGCCCGAGCCGCGCCAACCGGTCGTCTTCCTCCTCGCTCAGATTGAATTGGAGTCGCCGCCATCCTTTCTTCCCCAGACGGACATAACCGCCTTTGGCGTCGAGCAATAACTTCAATTCTTGTGGCGTCAGTGTGGTATCGGACACATCGATCACGACGCGCAGATCGAACCAGTCGATGGCGGCCTCCGTTACGTCCAACCGCACTTTTCCGGACACAGCGTCCTGCGCCAACGAAGCAAGTTCACCGGCGAGTTGAAGGCGGATGTGCGGTGGTAATGATTTAAGCCATGCCACGAAGAGTGCCGGAAACTTTTTTGTGACGCGAAGAAAGAAGCAGCTCTCGTAATTGTCCCATTTCAGCCCGAGCGGTTCGAGCATCCGTGACATCTCCTGCAGTGCCGAGCGGTCGTAAACCGTGAAGAGGCCTGCTTTGTCTTTCGACTCGAATCCGCGGCTAATCGCAGACGTGGAATCATGCCAGAAACTGCCATTCCACACTTCCTGAACTTTCCCATCCGCAGCTTCGGCAATCACACGGACAAAACAGTGCTCCGTTGAGCTGCCGGGATAACTGGGAACGAGTTCGCAGCTTACGACGACCTGCATCGCGACATGATGGACACGTTCGCGCAGGCGGGGCGGAAGTTCGATGCGAAGCTTTTGGAGGAATTCGATGCCGGCGCGGCTTTCGATAGCAGGTGCGGGGATGACGTTTTCGCGCATCGGATCAAGCACGTTATCCGGCGCTGGGGGGCCGGCGAACACGGCGTCGCGCGTGACGTAAAGAGCGGGGTGGCCAGAAAGCGTTACTAGAAACGCTGCCGGGACCGAACCGTTCGCCTGAACGAGGCGGAGGCAATAATCACCCTGTTCGCTCGCGGCCGGCGCGAGTTCCCACCGCAACGCTTCCGCAGGGCGGGCAAACGGTTGGCCGTCAGAGTTCACAATGCGGCTGTCCAAAACGCGCAGTCGAAACAATCGGCCCAGCCTTTCGAGCGCGTCGGAGTCGTGATAACTCAACTGCAGCGACCGGCCATAATCCAAGCGCGCCTGAAAGGCCTGCCAAATCATTTCCGCTTCGGGTTGCAGGGCGACCCGCCCCGCTCGGTGATCGTCGGCAAACTGGCGAAAGGGATTCGTCTTGAGCAACTCGAACGTTTCCTGGCCCGGGCGTTTCCATTCGAGTATTGCCTCTTTTTCGTCCACCCTCAGACGCAGATCAAACTCACCGCGGCTGGTGGACTCGTAGCTGGCCTCCCAGCCGTGTAAATTATCCAAGAGATTATTCCAACGCGCGACTTCGCGATCCCGCCGCCAGCGCACGAGTCGTTCCTGGATCACGCTGAGATCGGTCGCGGACGCAAGAAAGTCGGGCACCGGAATTTGGCGCTCCATTGCCGCGTTGGCCACGTACAGCCAAAACTCGTGCTCGCTTTCCGGGAACGCGGGCCAGATTTGCAATGCTTCCCATCCGTAACCTCCGATCCGAAGTCCCAGTTCGTCGAAGTCCCAACGCGTAATGTGGCGTGCCTGCCGGCAACGGTTGTAAACTTCAGTTAGCTTGCGGAGAAATTTTGATTCGTCCGGACGCAATTTGCGGTCCAGCGCCGTCACGACTCTTTCCGCCCATGGACCTTCCGGCGGCTTTTCCAGTTTCTTTCGTGCGCCAGCTAAACTTTGAACTTTTCCGCCCGCGCTTAATCCCCGCACCCGGGCGATGCTGTGCTCGGCCAAAAGGGCCTTCATTGCCGCATAGATATGCTTGCAATCACCTTCCAGCGGGCAGGAACAGACTCCTGACCAGCCTTCGTCCGAGTCGTAGAAGAGATCCACGTCGTAAGGCGCGCTGCCCCGAACGGTCGCAGAATACCGGGTGCCTTCCTTTTTGCAGACCAGATCGCTAACGCGATCCTCGCCGAAGTAGGCCTCACCTTTGCGCCGCGTTTTCGGGTCGAAACTGCCCAGGAATTCCTCAGCGTCTTCCGGCTTTTGCAGTTCGAAGGGGTCGCTCATCTAGTCGGTAAGTTTACGTAAGCCGCACCGCACGACAAGTGAGTACTTGGATTCTTGCTCCTGTTTGTCACTCGCATAAAGCATGTGCTATAACTCGGGCGTGGATGCTGTCATAAATTCCAGTCGACTGTTAAGCATGCCGCAGGGCCGCGCAGGACTAATCCTGATCGCTGTATTCTGGCCGTTGAACTGGCTTTTGCCGGACGAGACCAGACGCACTGCCTACCTGTTCTTTCCACTCTGGCTCGGCTACGCCCTGGTAGTTGATGCGGTTGTCCTCTTGCGGAGCGGCACGTCCATACTCAATCGGTCACGGCGCGATTTCGTCTGGTTATTCTTCACATCCGCGCCGGCATGGTGGCTCTTCGAATGGATCAACAAGCGGACTGGCAACTGGGAATACCTCGGAGGCGAAGCCTTCAGCGGCCTCGAGCATTTCGTGTTGTCCACCGTCTCATTCTCGACGGTGATGCCGGCGGTCTTTGAGACCGCCGAACTGGTCAGGACATTCCGATGGACGGAGCGGTTTGCTGCGGGTCCCCGCCTCGCGCCGACTCGCGTGCTCGTGATCGGGCTTTTTCTGACAGGTATTACCGTGCTCGTTTTGGTTTTACTCTGGCCGAGATATTTCTATCCGCTGATCTGGGGTGCGGTATTTCTGATCCTTGAACCGCTCAACATCGCGCTGGGGCGTCGGCATCTTTTCATGTGGCTCAAAGAAGGCGATTGGCGGCCGGTCATCTCTTTGTCATTGGGCGCCCTGATTTGCGGTTTCTTCTGGGAATTTTGGAACTATTTCTCCTATCCGAAATGGATTTATCACACGCCGGGCGCGGAATTTCTGCATATCTTTGAAATGCCATTGCTCGGCTACCTTGGTTACCTGCCATTCGCGTGGGAACTCTATGCGTTGCGAAACTTTCTCTCGCCGACCGCGTCAACGCTGCGGCTTTGAACCGCGCTGGCGAGGAAGCTTCCGTGGATCGCGATACCAGGCTTGTGACTGCTCCAACGCGGGTGTTACGCTCGACGCATGGAAGCCGCCGATTGGACCAGTCTTAGCGACGACGAGTTGCTGGAGAAAAAAATCTCCCAGCTTGGCCTGAAACTGGACGACACCGAACTTCAGCCGCTGATCCGGCAGCTCTACGACGAACTTTCGCAAAGGGGGCTGGTCTTCCACCCGCCTTGCCATGTTGGCGACGAATGGTTCGTGCCCATCGGCATCCCGGCGATTTTCATCCCCTTTTTTCTCGTGCACGATCGGTTGCGCAAACTCGAGCGCAAGCTGATCCTCGAGGTCGAAGGCGAAACGCCGGAATGGTTTATGAAGCTGATGCGTCACGAGGCCGCGCACGCCTATTCCTACGCGTATCAGCTCTACAAGAAAAAAAAGTGGCAGCAAACCTTCGGCCTGGCATCCACCGAGGAGACAGAGTTCTATCGGCCACGCCCCTTCAGCCGTTCATACGTGGTGCACCTCGACAACTGGTATGCGCAAAGTCACCCAGACGAGGATTTCGCCGAGACATTCGCAATCTGGCTCACACCGGGGCTCGACTGGGGCAAGCGCTACGCTGGTTGGAAGGCTCTACAAAAACTC
>JBDTOW010000373.1:0-5142 GCA_039933075.1 Verrucomicrobiota bacterium
GACGACGAGTAAAGACGCAAAGGCAGGGATGAATCCTCAACCAAAGAGCACAGGCAGCCTGCCCGCGCCTGTTCCGTCCGATTTCATTCGCGACATCGTTGCTGAGGATTTGAAGACCGGCAAGCATCGCCAGATCATCACCCGCTTTCCACCCGAGCCAAATGGTTATCTTCACATCGGCCACGCCAAATCGGTTTGCCTGAATTTCGGTATCGCTCACGAATTCGGCGGCGTCTGCAATCTGCGTTACGACGACACCAATCCGACGAAAGAAGAGGTCGAATATGTCGATTCGATTTTTGAAGATGTCAATTGGCTCATCGGCGGCTGGGCTGAGGACCGCCTCGGTCTGAAGCCCGCCGGTAAAATGCCCGAGAAGCGGACGGTTAACGGCAAGGCGGATTTCTATCTGCCGGCGGAACGGGCCGTCGGCGTTTCGCCGGACGATCGATCCTCCTCAACTGCCGGCAAGTTGCCAGCGGCGGGCTTGGAGCCCTTTTACGCCAGCGATTACTTTGCCCAACTTTACGAATACGCCGGGCAACTTATCGAGAAGGGCAAGGCTTACGTGTGCGATCTCTCACCCGAAGACACCGAGAAGTATCGCGGCGCGCCGGACCGCCCCGGTCAGGACAGCCCGTACCGCAATCGCAGCGTCGCCGAAAACTTGGACCTTTTCACTCGAATGAAGGCCGGCGAATTTCCCGACGGCAAGCGTACTGCCCGCGCGAAGATTGACATGGCTTCGCCCAACATCTGGCTGCGCGACCCGGTTCTCTACCGGATTCGCCACGCCGAGCATCACCACACCGGCGGCAAGTGGTGCATTTACCCGATGTACGACTTTGCCCATTGCCTGAGCGACTACCTCGAGGGCGTCACTCACTCCATTTGCACTCTGGAGTTCGAAGTACACCGCCCGCTCTACGACTGGATTCTTCAATCACTCGACCTCTCACGGCCGCTACCGCACCAATACGAATTCGCCCGCCTCAATCTTAGTTTTACAATCATGAGCAAGCGGAAGCTGATGGCGTTGGTCCAGGCTGGCCTGGTAACGGGCTGGGACGATCCCCGCATGCCCACCCTCAGCGGGTTGCGCCGCCGCGGAGTCACCGCGAGTGCCGTGCGCCATTTCGCTTACCACATCGGGGTGACCAAATACAACGGGCTCACCGACGTCGCCGTGTTGGAACACGCCATCCGCGAAGACCTCAACCAACATGCGCTGCGCCGCCTCGCCGTTTTGCGCCCGATTAAAGTCGTCATCACCAATTACCCTGAGGGCAAGGTCGAAGAACTCGACGCGGTGAATAATCCCGAAAACCCGGCTGCCGGAACTCGCAAGATTCCATTCAGCCGGGAACTCTATATCGAGCGCGACGATTTCATGGAGAACCCGCCGCCGAAATATTTTCGCTTGCGTCCTGGCGGCGAAGCGCGGCTCAAATACGCCTTCATCATCAAGTGCGACGAAGTGGTAAAAGACGCCGCCGGCAACATCATCGAACTCCGCTGCACCGCCGACCTCGACAGCAAGACCGGCGGCCCGACCGCCAGCCGGAAAGTCAAAGGCACGATCCATTGGGTTAATGTTGCGCACGCTGTTGATGCTGAAGTCCGTCTCTACGACCGCCTGTTCACCGTTCCCGAACCGGATGCCGCTGGAGACTTCCAACAACACCTCAATCCGCACTCGGTGGAAACCGTCACCGCTAAGTGTGAACCGAGTTTGAAGGACGCCAGGCCCGAGCTGCGTTATCAGTTCGAGCGATTGGGTTATTTTACTGTGGACCCCGACTCAAAACTCGGGACTCCGGCCTCCAGACTAATTCTTAATCGCACCATCACATTGAGAGACACGTGGGCGAAGGAAGCGCAGAAGACGTAGCACACGATCAAATTCCCCAATGAGATGCCGCAAGCCAGGAGGCCGTTGAAATGCTATATGTGTTTGGCGCACCCCGCTAACCTTGTAGCGCAGATTTGTAATCTGCCGTATCGCCGATTTGTAATCGGCGGAGCGTCCGAAAGCTCGAGCGCACTGGCACTGACCGACATGCCGCAGAATGCAATTCTGCGCTACGCTAAAACTGAAAGTGGCCACGCTGGCGACGGCGTCGCTGCTGGCGGCGAGCGCGGCCTACGGAGCGGAAAAATCAATCGGCCGCGACGCGTTCTTCGAGTTGAAAATCCGGCCGGTTCTGGCCGGAACCTGTTTCAAGTGTCACGGCGGTGAGAAGGTCAATCACGGGCTGCGCGTCGATTCGCGCGCGGCGCTGGTCAGAGGCGGCGATAGCGGGCCGGCGATTATTCCGGGGGAACCGGACAAGAGCCTCTTGATTCAAGCCATTCGCCACACCCACGACGAGATCGAGATGCCGACGAAGAAAAAACTGACGAATGAAGTGCTTGACGACTTCGCCAGTTGGATCAAAGACGGGGCAGACTGGCCTGAGACAAAAAGAGGATCCGCATTTCCAGCGAAGCGACACTTTGCCACCGGATTTATTGCGTTGTCGCGCCGTTACGCCACGGCGCCGTTCGAACTGATGCACTTGACCGTCGAGGACACCATCGAAACGACCGGACGCGCTTTCATGGGCTTGACGTTGCGTTGCGCGCGTTGCCACGACCACAAGTACGATCCGGTGACGAAGGAGGACTACTATGCGCTCTACGGCTTCTTCGCCAGCACCCAGTATCCCTACGCAGGCTCGGAGGAGTTCCAATCGAAGAACTTCAATCGTTCCGGTTTTCAGCCGATTGTGCCGCCGGAGGAATCCATCGCTCGCCTCGAGGCGTTCCGAAACCAGATCGACCGCCTGCAGTCTGAACTGAAGCACACCGAGCAAGAAGATCCGTCGACCGGGCGACTGGCGGCGCTGAAAAAGCAGATTGAAGCCAAAGCGGAGGAAATCAAGGCAACAGAGGAAAAGAGTCAGAACACGGACCCGCTGAAGCAGGAACTGTCTTCATTGACCAAACAGCGGGACGAAACCAGCAAGCAGCTCGAAGGGAAACTCAAACCGATGCGCGAACAATTGCGCAACCTTCAACGTGTCGGCCTCCCGCCCGATGTGCCGGGGGCTTACGCCGTCTGTGATGCCAAACCGGTTGACACCTTCGTCCATATCCGGGGCGAGCCTGGCGACAAAGGTCCCGTGATCAAGCGCGGCGTACCGAAGTTTCTAAGTGGCGGGACGGAGCTAAAGATCCCGGATGGAGCCAGCGGCCGTCTCGAGTTGGCCCAGTGGCTCACGCGCCCCGAGCATCCCCTGACCGCCCGCGTGATGGTCAATCGCATCTGGCAGCATCATTTCGGCAAAGGCATCGTCGCCACTCCGTCCAATTTCGGTCTGCGCGGTGAAGAACCGACGCATCCGGAATTGCTGGACTATCTCGCCGCCCGTTTCATCGAAAGCTGCTGGTCAATCAAAGCGATGCACCGGCTGATCCTGCTCTCGAAAACCTATCAGCTTTCGAGCGCGTACAACGACGCTGATGCGGCGCGCGATCCTGGTAACAAATTTTATTGGCGTTTCGACCGCCGCCGTCTGGACGCAGAATCAATTCGCGATGCAATGCTTTCGGTAACGGGCAATCTCGATCTGAGCCAGCCGGGCGAACATCCCTTCCCGAAGTTCGAGGATTGGCATTGGACACAGCACAACCTGTTCAAAGCAGTTTACGAATCGAACCACCGCGGTGTTTACCTGATGACGCAGCGGATCCAGCGGCATCCTTACCTGTCGTTGTTCGACGCGCCGGACGCCAACACCTCGACCGATGTGCGAAGCGAATCAACCGTTCCGCTGCAGGCGCTCTACCTGATGAACAACCCTTTTGTGCAAAACCAGGCGGCAGCGCTGGCGCGGCATTTGATCGCAGCGAAGAACGACGTAACGCAACGAATCCGACTCGGGGCCGAGTTGACGTGGTCTCGCCCGCCTCGCGTTTACGAGATCGAAAAAGCCGTCCAGTTTTTGAATCACTATGAGCAGGAACTGCGAGAAACAGGCGCGGCAACGGATAAAGTCGAATTGGAAGCGTGGACGAGCTACGCCCGTGTCTTGCTCACGGCGAACGAGTTTGTTTATCTGGATTGAAATAAATCGTCGCAACTTATGAACACAAGCACTAAACGTCCTCCCGAAGCCTTTCGCTCCGCCAACCTGTTTGATTCCGGAATCGGCTATGTCGTGGTCAGTCGATTTAAATCCGACGGCCAGGTCGAGTCAGGAGTTTTTCTGCTGGATGCATTTTGCCTCGGTATCAAGAATGCGTTCTTCTCTCGACTGAATCAAAGCGAATACGAAAGCCGCTTGATGGAGCGGGTGTTCGAAAAGAGTGGCCCTGAACCGCTTACTCCCGCGTGTGCCCGCAAGCTCGTTCAGGACGCCGTTACCTACGCGCAGCATCTTGGGTTCGCGCCACATCCTGATTACAAGAAGGCGTGCCGGGTATTTGGAGGAATCTCCGTCGCCGAATGCAATGAAATCTTTACCTTCGGCAAAGACGGCCGGCCGTGCTTCATTCAAGGCCCCAACGATTCGGAGCTATTCTGCCAGAAAGCGATGACTCTCCTGACAATCCGATGTGGCGAAGGCAACTTCGATTATATCGTGGTCGCCGATGGCATGAGTGGGTTGGATCTGTAATTCGCGGAACGAGTAAAAGTCGGGTTCATCTGAACGAGGTTATTCACCTCATTCTTTCCAATTCCATTCTTTGAATAAGTCGGCGATGGGATAGCGGAAGCCCGGCAACAGATTCTCGCCATCGAGGAATCCGCCCGAACCGATGAGCTTCCTCTTGTCGGGAGAGTAGCAAACCTCCGCGGACTCGTCCTGCGGGTTGACGACCCATGCGATCTGTGTGCCACTCGCAAAGAAGTCCTTCAGTCGTTCGTCGATCTCAGCGCGGGTATTATTTGGGGAGAGGATCTCAACGGCCAGGTCAGGCCCGCCTTGAAAAAATTTCGGGGTCGAAGGCTTCCAGCCAGTTAGACGCGCCTTGGCAATGAACGAGAGGTCCGGGGCGCGGCAATTTCGGTTGTGCATCCAAAAACCAGTGCTCGATTCAAGCACGACTCCGAGGCCGTGCTGCTGGGCGTGATTTCCCAGCGCCAGGAAAAGCCGG
>JBDTOW010000374.1:0-5128 GCA_039933075.1 Verrucomicrobiota bacterium
GCTATTAATTAATTTGATTAATTAGTCAGGCGGTTTTACGAAGGTGCGGGTCTTTTCACAAGAACCCGCACCTTTTTTATTAAGCCAATCGTCTTCCTCGATTCCGCGCCATACGTTCCGTCCGCCTCGACTGCTCGGTCGAAAGAAGCTTTACCCAATCGCAGTAGAATGGATTGTTGTTCTCATGCATTTGTTTCTTTAACTTCAGCCCGTGATTCGACTGGTCCTATTTGATATTGATGGCACTCTGGTTCGCACTGGCGGCGCTGGGCTGAAGGCGTTCGAACGAGCCTTCGCGACCGAATTCAACCGCCAGGACGGGGTCGAACGGTTATCCTTCGCTGGCCGCACCGATTTCTCTCTCGTGCGCGAGTTCTTCGAACTTCATTCGGTTGCCGCTACTCCGGACAATTTCGAGCGCTTTTTCGATTCTTACGTGTTCTGGCTGGATCATTTCATGGACAGGCTCGGCGGCTGCACGCTGCCCGGCGTGGAGCGATTGATCCGTGAACTACAAACTTTGCCGAAGGCGCCCCTTCTGGGCCTGCTGACAGGAAATGTTCAACTGGGGGCGGAAATCAAGCTTCGTCATTATCGGCTCTGGGAAAACTTTAAGTTCGGCGCGTTCGGTAACGATCATGAGAATCGCAACCAGCTAGCCTCGATCGCTCGCGAGCGCGGCGCCCGCCGGTTGGGAAGAGATTTGGCCGGCGAGGAAATTCTGGTGATCGGCGATACGACTCTGGATATTGGCTGCGCCAAAGCTATCGACGCAAAAGTGCTGGCGGTTGCGTCGGGAGGACATTCGTTGGAGCAGCTCCAATCGCATCAGCCAACTTGGGCGGTTGAGAATCTGTGCGAAGTCGACGCGAAGGAGATTTGCCGGTAGCAGCGATTTTGGGATTCCGTCGCCATGCACGCCGCCGCCGCCGGGCCTGCGTCAGCGCTCAGTGCGAGTGTGGCTTGCCAGTACCGCATAAGCCACATGATCTCGGCTGTCCCGTGCAGGTTGGGCCTTCATCGACGCCGCTGCCACCGGAAGCGAATACCGAGAGTTTCTTGGTTAATTTAGTTGAACCGCAATGCGGGCACCGGGTTCCCGTCCAATCGGTCGAGCGCACCAGGACTTCACTGTTCCGTTCGCACTTCTCGCAATGAAATTCGTAAATAGGCATGGCGAGAGAATAATTCGTAAATGCAAAAGCTCAAGTCGGAGTTCTCTTCAGGACAGATCCAAGAAATCGTGGCAGCCGATGTGAGGAGGCTCTGATCTTCTCTTAAATCAAAAAGTGAGCCTCCTTGCGTCGGCTGCTACAAGTTATACGATTGTTGAATCCGTTTTAAGCTGTCTCAGGATGCAGCTTCGCCTGACAAAACCCTTACTTTTGACATTGGGCTCGGCGGCTCCGAAGATTAGTATGATACGCACAATATGAAATCACTTCGCGTTTGTGTAGCGAGTCTATTGTTGATCGCCTCGGCTCATGCCGAACTCAAGCCGCCGACGGAGATGGTCCTCGGCCGGTTTCTTCGCTACGTCAAACTGGATACTCAGTCCAAGGATGATCAGCCGATTGTTCCGAGCACGGCCAAACAACTCGAGTTCGCAAATCGGTTGGCGTCGGAGCTGAAGGAGTTGGGGGCTCAGAACGTTCGGCTCAGCGAATTCGGCATCGTCTATGCGCTTGTGCCGGGAAATCTCCCGGACAAATCCCAAGTGCCGGTGATCGGTTTCATTGCCCACATGGATACTTCGCCGGAAGTCTCGGGAGCCAGCGTCAATCCCATCGTCCACAGAAATTATCAAGGTGCCGACATCGTCCTGCCCGCGGACCCGGAGCAGGTTATCACGGTCGCGAAAAATCCCATTCTCAAAACGATGATCGGCGATGACCTCATCACCGCCGATGGAACGACCTTGCTCGGTTCTGATGACAAGGCTGGTTGCGCGGCGATCATGACCTTAGTCGATCTCTTCAAACAAAATCCGCAGATCCAGCACGGCACGATCGCCGTCGCGTTTACTCCCGACGAAGAAGTGGGCGCTGGGATTGAGAAATTTGACATCCAAGGTTTCGGCGCTCGATTCGCCTACACCGTGGATGGCGAAGCGCTCGGCGAGATCAGCAATGAAACCTGGAGCGCGCGGACCGCAACCGTTACGTTCAAAGGCAAGAACACCCACCCTGGCACGGCCAAAGGAATCATGATCAATTCGATCCCGGCGGCGGCAGATTTCATTGGCCGTTTTCCAAAGGATATGCTGCCGGAGACGACGGAAGGGCGAGTTGGTTTCCTCCACCCTTACAGTGGCACACTCGAAGTCGAGCAATCGAGTTTGAAAGTCCTGTTACGCGACTTTGAACTCACCGCTCTCGAGGCGAAGGAGGCACTCCTGCGAGACATGGTCAAGACGACGGAACTGAAGTTTCCGGATGTAAAGATTTCCATTGCCGTCAAGGAACAATACAAAAACATGAAGGAGATTTTGAAAGATTACTCGCAGTTGATCGACTATGCGATGGAGGCAGCACGACGGGCGGGACTCATGCCGACGATAAAGGCCATTCGCGGCGGAACAGATGGAGCCCACCTGACCTTTGCCGGTTTGCCGTGTCCGGACATTTTCACGGGCGGCCACAACTTTCATGGCAAACTCGAGTTTAACTCGCGGCGTGGTCTCGAAAAGACGACGGAGACGTTGATGAACCTCGTTCAGATCTTCGCCGAGAAAGCGAAATGAGCAAGACTATCACAGACGGATCGCTGCCGACTGCCACGGCGACTTCGTCTTATCCAACGGGCGGCAGCGAGCGGGACGATTGGATTCTGGCGCGGCGCGCCGCTCGCAACGCTGTAGAACCGCTTCGTCCTTACGATTTCCTGGTCGAAGAGGAGGTGGCCGAGACAGGCGAGTTACTATTCGTCGCCACGATCTTCCTGGCGAATCGCGAATGCCCGTGGCGCTGTCTGATGTGCGATCTTTGGAAGAACACGCTGACGGAAACTGTGCCACCCGGCGCGATTCCGGCGCAGATCGATTACGCTCTCAAGAAAATCGGGACTCGCGAGGACGGTCGCCCGCCCAGCCAGCTAAAATTGTACAACAGCGGCAGTTTTTTTGATTCGCGCGCCATTCCGGTCGAGGATTACAGTGCCATTGCTCAGCGCGTCCGGACATTCGAACGAGTGATTGTCGAATGCCACCCCGTTCTGGTGGGCGATTCCTGCGCGCGCTTTCGGGATTTGCTTAAAATTCGCGATCATCGTCCGATCGCCGAAACCAGGCTTGAAGTGGCGATGGGCCTGGAGACGGCGCATCCTCAAGTCCTGGAGAAACTCAACAAGCGAATGACAATCGAGCAGTTTTCCCGGGCTGCGGAGTGGTTGCGGAGAAATGAGATTGCGCTGCGGGTATTCGTTCTGGTTAAGCCACCTTTCCTTGATGAGCCAGAAGCGCTCCATTGGGCGCGACGGTCGATCGATTTGGCGTTCGATTGCGGCGCAACCGTAGTGTCGCTTATTCCGACGCGCTTGGGTAACGGCGCGTTGGAGACGCTGGCCGAACGCGGCGAATTCTCACCGCCGAAGTTGGCGACGCTGGAGGCAGCGCTTAGGTACGGCATCGGATTGAAGCGCGGACGTGTATTTGCTGACTTGTGGGATTTGCAGAAGTTTTCGGACTGCCCGGCCTGCTTCACCTCGCGCGCGGCCCGGCTGCGGGAAATAAACCGTCATCAAACCTGGCCACAAGAAATTGATTGTCCTCAATGCGGCGGCGTTCGATAGATCCTGAAGGAACGCAATGAACTGGCTTTATCGCAGGCTGATCCGTCCCGTGCTTTTCACGCAGGATTCGGAAGCGATTCATAATCAAACCCTGGCAGCGCTTGAGTGGATCAGCCAGCGCGAATTTTGCCGCGAGGTTCTCAGCTCATTTTTTTCCGCCCCGAATTTACCCGTCCACTTATTCGGTCTCTCCTTTCCCAATCCCGTTGGCCTGGCTGCCGGCATGGACAAGCATGCCGCGGCCGTCCCCGCGTGGGAAGCGCTGGGCTTTGGCTTTGTCGAATTGGGCGGCGTGACCTGGCATCCGCAACCGGGGAACGAAGCGCCCCGGATGTTTCGCGCCGTTGCTGACGAAGCGCTGATCAACCGGATGGGTTTCAATAATGCAGGTGCCGCGGCAATTGCCCAAAAGCTGGCAGCCTGGCGCGCCGCCGGGCGATGGCCAGGTCATCCGGTGGGAATTAACCTCGGTAAATCAAAGATTACTCCCTTGGAACGCGCCGCGGAAGATTATGCAAATTCGTTCCGGATTCTCTGGCCTCACGCCGACTTTTTTGTCGTCAACGTCAGTTCGCCCAACACGCCCAATCTGCGACAGCTCCAGGACAGGGCCGCCCTCGATGAAATTCTCCTCGCGTTGCAGGAGGTCAACGACCGCGCAGTGGAATCAATCGTTCCGACGGCGACGCCCATGTCGAGGTTTCGAAATGGAAAGAAACCGATCCTGGTGAAAGTTGCCCCCGACATATCGTTCGAAGCACTCGATGAGATTCTTCAATTGGTTGCGCCGCGCGAAATCGCCGGCATCGTGGCAACGAATACGACCATCACCCGTCCGGAGACTGAGAATCAGGAACTGTGCCGCATTTACTCGGAGCTTGGGGGCTTGAGCGGAAAACCATTGCGCGCTCGCAGTACTGAGGTCATTCGCTATCTCTATCGCCAAACGCGCGGCGAGTTGCCGATCATCGGCGTCGGCGGGATTTTTAATGCGGCCGACACGTGGGAAAAAATCGTGGCGGGCGCATCGCTGGTTCAGGTTTACACCGGTCTGGTTTATGAAGGGCCGGGAATCGCCCGCGGAATTGTCAACGGGCTGCGGCAGCGGCTGGCTCAATCCGGCTTGAAGGAAATCAAGCAAGCGGTTGGGAGCGCACACGACCGTTGATTTGATCCAGGCGCCCCGGCGTGGGCCGCGCTCCTTCTCTTTGCGGCGGTCCTCGGCGTCCTCATGGGAGCGTCGACGCCATTTTAGTGCGCATTGAAACCCTTAGCCGCTTGCATCTCGGAGCGCGGATGCCCACATCCGCGAGGTCACGCACCTCAGACAGAGATGGCA
>JBDTOW010000375.1:0-5125 GCA_039933075.1 Verrucomicrobiota bacterium
CTAATCTGGCCAGCTCCGGCACCGATAGAGCGAACAGTCTGCTTCCACCGGGCGGGTTCAACGGCGCTGAGATGACTGAACCGCGTTGGGGGACGAACTCGTTGGGCAGCCACTGTACCTCCTCACGGTCAACCGGCCAGAACGAGATTTCACCGGAGCGATTGGCAACCCGCCTGTTCCCGACCGACGCCTGGTTGCCGGCCGAATCACGGACGCGTAGTTCCACCGGGCTTGACCGCGGCGCTTCCAGATAAAACGCAATGAAATCAAATGGCGAAAAATCTTCCGGACCAGCGATGGCAAGCCGCAGAACATCACTACCAGGCGCTGCCGCGAGCGCCCGCCAGCTCTCTGGCGCGGGCGGCGGCAATTGGTATGCGAGCTTGACGGCCGGTTCTCCGCGACTATTGACCTTCCGTGCCTCGGACACGCAAACTGTACCTTGCGCGTCCGAGATAGTTTCCACGTCGAACAGCGGTTTGCCTTCCTCGTTTAATTCGGTGCTGATCCACGCCGTCCAGAAATTGGTGAGTCCGGGCAGAAAAGGATTCCGCTGAATAAACCGGGGATCATGGAGGCGCCGAAAAGGATAATGGCCCGGCTCGTCGCTATCCAATTGACTCTCGCTGGCTGCTTGACGGGCCCGGATTTGCGTGGGCCATTCACGCCAACCCGCTTCGTTGACACTCCAGTTGCGGACTTGCGGTGACGGCTGGCTACTCCTGAAGATCATCTGTTTCGAGCCTGTGGCCGACTCAAGCCGTTCAGAGATCCAGCCAGGATCGTAGCGGTAGCTGAACTTGCGGGCCATCTTCCCGCCTGCCGCCTGAACGAAGATTTCTTCCTCCGAATAGGTCCTGGGTCCGAGGTTATCAATTTTCCCGGTTCGAGTTTCCAGAGGATTGCCCGCGCGATCCAGGACGCTCCGCGAAACCTTGTGGTAGAACAAGCCGGCCAGATCCGTACGTTCGACCTCGAGCACGCGTTCGACGAGGCGGTTCGTCTCGCCCACGTCGCGCCAATCGCGGAACTGGCTGCGGAAAACCGCGGTAACGTTCGATCTAGTGGTCCCGGCGATGATCACCGGCAACCCGTGCTGACCGTTCTTGTCAGCAGCCCAGCGCGAAACTTCGTAAGGTTTGGCTAGATCGAAGTAAACCCGCGCGTCCGGCGCCTCCTGGAATAGAGAAACGTCGGTCCCCTGAACAAATGCCGTGTCTTTCGCCAGGCCCGCGTCTCCCCAAGGGCTGACTTTGAATGTGCTGACCCGGTCATACAACAGATCTGCTTCGATGCCCGCATTCGGCCGCAGTATCCTGCGTTCGATGAGACGGCCATGGCGGTCAGTTGACTCGGTCACCCTGGCGAACGAGGTGTCCGCAAACCACTCGACGACGTTGACTTTGTCGCGGTTCTCAAACTCGGTGGTCACGGGCCGGCTCAACGGATCTCCGAGAACATAACTGTTCGTGCGCACCAATCCCCAGGTGGGAATCACCTTTACGAGCAACCGATAACTGCCGTCCGGTTGAAGAACTTCGCCGATCGCGTCACGAGATTCTCGAAGTCCGCCGTTCTGCCGCACCTCCGCTCGGAGCAGCCGCTCGCTCTCGCCGTCGTAGGTCAGCGCCGTGCGCAATTCCAATCGAGGCAATTGCCGAATGCCGTCTTGCACGGTGCGGCCTTCAGCATCAGCAACCATCTGGTATTCGTCATGCGGAACGCCTTCCAACCATTCACAAACCTGCGCTTGTCGATCACCATTCTGCCACACGTAAGAATCCTCTTGCCGGTGGGGAATGCTGAATCGGCCCGTGCCGGGGTCTCGACGGAACGTCTGGCGCGATTGCTCGATGCCGTCGTTGCCATATTCGGGACGAACTTCAAATGTGTCGCCGATACGCGTCGTAATTAGCCTGCCCAAAGCGCTGTACGTGTTCGTCTCGGTCCGCATTCGAATACCGGGCCGATACCAGACCAGACGCGTCACTTGAAATGCCTTGCGGGTTGCCTCGAATTGTCCGGTGAAACTGTGCACTACCTCGCCAGTGGATTTTGACGTCGTTGTGCCAGTGACGGAGGTTTCATCGCGATTGTACTGTTGAATGGTCCGCCGCCGCGGACCGTCGGATTCCACCAGATTCGACCAACGGTAGTCCCAGGTGGTTGTGCGGGCCGCGCCGGTGTAATCCATCTCTGCGGCCGTTAATTGACGGAGCAGGGGATCATAAGCGATCACTGTTGCCTGGGACAATGGCCCTCGGAAAAAACTGTTAGTCGTCAACGTTCGCCTCGGAACCAGCCCGTATTGGAAATTCTCCTGGTACTCCGACATGACGTAGTTCGTGAACGAGCGCGTGCCATCAAACGGGTCGACGGAAATTTCCATGATCTTCCGACCGAAGTTAGCGCCATCAAAAGTCTCGAGCTTGACGATGTCTTTGACCAGATCGGCGCGCTCAATGGTGGTCTGATAGCCTGAGGCCGACAAGTCGCGCAAACTCGACAGCTCTGGCATCCGACAGGTCAGACGAAATCGCGCACGGCCGGCGATTGGTGTCCTGACGCGATCCGCAACGGGCCTTTGGTAGTCGGCATCGCTCTGGCCGTTCTCGAACACGATCCCGGATTGGAAGAGACCGTAATGCGTGTAACGGTTCTGCGTGACGTACTGATCGTCAGCCACTTCGATCGGGAACGAAAAGAGTCCGTAGGTTTCGCGTGCGAGCTGCCCGGTGACATAATTCATCCGCAGCTTGGAAAGGATTGGTTGGTACGGATCAAGATTATGCTGGCCCAGGTCTCTGGACCAGAAATCCAGGGTCCGGGTTTCCTCGATTAACTCTCCCCGAACAGGGGCTTCGTAGGTGCCCAAATTTGCGAAGGTCCGGCTGGCGCCCTCGATGTTCGCGGCAGCATAATCAAATTCTACGAGCCGGCGATCGGTAACGGCGGCTCGCCATTGACCGTTGGTGAAGGTGAGTATTTCGCACTCGCCCGAACTCGGATTGGTCCATTCGCGTTTCACTTCCCCGAGCGGGAATTCAATCGTGAGAAAAACCCGCTCGACGGTGCCATTTCGATCAAGATCGACCACGGTCGCCGCGAAATGATTGAAGCGCAGCCGTGCCCGATCCGCTACCGGCATCCGATCAATCAGCGCGAAGAAGTCCTCGATGTTCTGGGCGCCGATCAGCCCCGCGCCCAGAACTTGTCCGTCGCGGTTTCTCAACAACGGGCCGACCTCCAGGCGTCCGTTGATTTCCAAGGCTTGGTTGAGCAGCACGACTCCGGCGCTCTTTCCCGCCGCGGCATCTCGCCGGGCCTCCTCAACCAATTGCGCATCCTCGGCTTTCCGCAATTCACGGTTGATCTCGGCTACGCTCGGGAGGCGGGTGACCTTGACCTGCTGTTCCTGGTCATTCACGCGCCGCCGGTAGATGAAGCTGGTGCTAAACGTGTCTACGCTCACCAAAGGATTGCCCTCCGGCAGTTGGATGCCTTCGGAAAGGAAGCCTTCCCGCAGCGCACGGTTGTTCTGGCGCTCCGTCTCACCCAGCGGTAAGTCCCAAGCCTCCCGTAGCGATGAACGCCGAAGCTCGAGCAGACCGCCCAGCAATCGATCATAAATTTCACGGGCGCGCTCCGAGCCGACTTGAATCACCGGTTCGAACGCTCGCGCAGAAAGTGTCGTTGCGGGTTGAGCTTCGATCAGTTGCTCGATGACTGCCCCCTCTTGCAGGCCTCTTTCGAATGCCAGCAATCGCTCGCGTTCCCTTCGAATAAGATCTGAATGTTCGATGTAGGCCTTCAGGCCGTAAATGATGATCGACGTTTTGCCGCGGTACCTTCCCTTGTCAATCTGATGCGCGAACACAGCCAGGTCCGTCTCGACCCAACCGCCTTTGATCGTACGTACTCGCACGTAGCCCAGCGGCACGACCTGGCCGGCGCGGATTTCCGCTTCGAAAGCTTCCCGAGTGGGAAAGTGTTCCACAATTTTCACTCCGAGCAGACCGTAAGCATAGTCGTTGTCGTAAGCTTCGATGTCCGCTCTAATCAAACCGCGCTTGTAAAAGATCAGCAGGGGAAAACCAAAAACACGGAATTCGTACGCCGCCAGATCGCTCATACGGGGCGCATAGGGAAAGGGCTTTTTTAGCTCTTTATCCGCGAGTTCCCGGTGGGTGAGCCGCACCAGCGTGTTCAGAACTGCCCGAACGTCCACCGTCGCGTTGAAGTACTGGAGCCAGGCTGCTGCCGGGCCATCGCCCCGGCTCAACTCTTGCAAGGAATTACCCGAGAGCGGTGTCGTCACCTTCTTTCCGGCCAGGGAAGCGATAATGTAGTTCATGCTGATCTCGCCCGTAACCGAGAAGTAAATATTGTTGAAGATCGTCTGCTGGAAACCCGTTTGCTCGGTCCAGCCGCTCACCAGGCCGGCGCTGGCGATGATGCTGAGCAGATTCGTCAGTCTGGCATCGATGCGCTGCATTTTCGCGAGCTGCAGCATCCCCTTGATGTCATCGTCGCTTATGCGGTCCAGAAATTCCGCCACCTCGGCATCGGTCACCTCTTTCAGTTGCTCTTGCAACATTTTCAGATCATCCCGGTTAAGAAATTCCCCGGGCTTGATTTTCAACTGTGGATTTTTCGACCTGGCCGTCAGGAGCCGAAACAGTTCGCGCATTTGCCGCACGCTCGGGACATCGGGAATAAATCGCGGCGCGAGCAAGGCATTATAGCCCAGCCGCGCGGCTGCTCCGATCGGAAACCCCACTCCCGCGAGTCCGCCGCCAATGTTCAATCCGGCAATGATCGGCTCGACAATCAACCCCAGGTTGGCTTGCCTCATGGCCAGCGCTTTGCGGCTCTTCTCCAAATACGCGTTGACCAGGGAGAAATGCGCGAGCGCGGATTCCTTCAGCAGCTCCGGCGCGCCGAATTCAAGAACATGCCATTTCCTTGCGTCCGGCTCGGTCGGATCTTTGATCCGCAATTCGATTGTGTCCCGTCCCGGAATCGGATTCGGCGCCGGTTCCAGTTCATCGGTGGCTCCTCGCTGCCGATAGCTGAACGCTTCGCGGCCGATTTTTTCACCTGCCTTGCGCAACACCAGCGTCGG
>JBDTOW010000376.1:0-5109 GCA_039933075.1 Verrucomicrobiota bacterium
AAAAGGGCCAGCGCGTGCTGAAAGTGGATTCCCGCGGCCTGCTGCGTATCGTCGCGGGTAACGGACAAAAAGGGGAGGCAGGCGATGGCGGTCCCGCGCCACAAGCCACGTTCAACGGCATGCATAATCTTGCCATCGCCCCAAACGGCGACGTTTATTTGGCGGACACCTGGAACTACCGCGTGCGGAAAATCGACGGCTGGACCGGGTTGATCTCGACCTTCGCCGGCACAGGGAAGAAAGGATTCGGAGGCGATGGCGGACTCGCGACGGCGGCGGAGTTCGGCAGCGTGATAAACGTGGCGCTCGATCCCAAGGGCAAGAATCTCTACGTGGCCGACATCGAGAACCGTCGCGTCCGCCGCATCGACGTGGCCAGTGGCGCCGTGACAACGGTTGCTGGCAATGGCACGAAAGGAGTGCCCGCCGATGGGACCGATGCAAAGTCCGCGCCGCTGGTGGATCCGCGCGCGGTGGCGGTCACAACAAAGGGGGAGATTTATATCCTTGAACGCTCTGGGCACGCGTTACGGTTCGTGGACGCAAAGGGAAAGATCCGCACCGTGGCCGGCACTGGCCAACCCGGCTTCAGCGGCGACGGAGGCAATGCACGCGAAGCAACCTTGCGCGAACCCAAACACCTTTGTCTCGACCGTGACGGCAACGTAATTATCGCCGACACCGACAATCACGTGATTCGCAAGTTCCTGCCGCACGAAGGCCGGATCGTGCGAGTTGCGGGTACGGGCACGAAAGGGAGCGCCGGCATCGGTGGTCCGCCGCTTCGAGTTGAGTTGAGTCAGCCACACGGCGTCGCTGTGGATCGCGCGGGCAAGCTTTACATCGTGGACAGTTACAATGACCGGGTGCTGAAGATTGAGCGCTGAGTTTCTTTCAGTTGATCTCTTTCGTTTGAATCTATAAAAGTTAGCTCCTTAACCTCACGCATTATCTTATGAAAAGACGCTTTCTTTCGCGGCTCATCGTAGCGACAAGCTTCATCGTTCTTTCGAGCGGCTCATTGCTGCGCGCGGAATTCATCCAGCCTGTCGCTGTGCAAGCGTCCAACGGCCAGGCGACGCAAGATGCCCTCCTCAACGGACAGGGCTTCGATGATCCCGGCCTCGGGTCGCCCACATCCATCCACAACCAGGCGGCCGGTGAGATGTGGTCGGGAGTGGGCTCGATCAGAGAGTATGTGATCTTCGACCTCGGGACAAACGTAAGTTTAACCAAGGTTTACGTGTGGAATTACAACGTCGTAGACGCTACCGATGTCGGCATGAAGGATGTCGAGGTGCAGGTGTCGTCGGATCCCGACATCGCCAATACCAACGCCAACTTCAATACCATTGCCACGATCTCGCTCAAAGAAGGCGGACAGACAGCTCAAGTCTTCGACGTCGCCGGAACCGGCGTGCGTTTGGTCAAACTCAAGGGCCTGTCGAATTGGGGACAAGGCTATACCGTGGGCTTGGCGGAGGTGCGGTTTGAAAGCGGCGACATCACCGGAAATGTGCCGGTCCTCGTTCTGAACAGCCCTCGCGAGGGCGACGAAATTGCCTTTGGCACGGACATCACCGTCGACGCGAAGGTCACTGACAAGGATAACGACCTGCTCAAGGTGGAATTCTTCGATGGGGCCACGCTCCTGACCAATAAGACGCTCGCACCTTATGCCACGACTCTGAAAGGAGCAACGAACGGTAATCATGCGCTGCGTGTCGTGGCCACCGACAAATCCGGCAAAGTCGCGTGGGTCAGCGCCAACATCAACGTACGGACCTTGGTGGCGGATCGTATTATCACGATCGACGACACGGCGGACGAAGGCACGGGGCTGAACCAAATCAGTTACACAGGCGCCTGGAATCCGGCTCCGGGCGGCGCCAGCGACCCACGGTACAACCACGACGATCACTACGAGTCCAACAACAATAAAAATGACTACTTCGAAGTGCGCTTCAAGGGCGTCAAGATTGACATCTTTTCGACGGTGGCAAGTCATCACGGCACAGGCATGGCAACCATCGATGGCGGTCCCGAATCGAAGGTGAACTACAAAGCAGCCCAGCGTGCCGAGCAAGTGTTCCTCTGGAGCAGTCCCATCCTGGCGAACCGCGAGCACGTCTTGCGTGTCCGGGTCGTCGGCGACGGCGTGGTCACTGCCGATCGTTTTGATGTGAGCGTCTCCGACAAGCCAGAGGTGACCACCGCCATAGTCAAGGAGGTGGTGGCGACGTTCACGAACCTGGTCGTCACGATGGAGGACTTTGCCGCGAGCGTGGTTGATCCGGCTACCGTTCAGCTCTCTCTCGACGGCACAGCGGTAGTGGCAGCGCCGATCAAGACAGGAGGGCTCACGACCATCACCTACACGCCCGCGACACCTTTCCTGCCGGGATCGACTCACACCCTGAAAGTCGATGCCAAAGACCTGAACGGCACGAATGTCGTTGGCGAGTTGACATTCACCTTGCCTCAGCCTTTCTTTCCGCTCACCGGTCTTGGGGGCCCGCTCAGCACCGCGGGGAACTGGGGGTTCCGGCAGATATGGAACGCTGGCCGCGCGGATGCGCTGGTCTCGGCGGTGGACATTGCTTTCCAAGCAACTCAGGCCGGTTTTGCGGGCAAAATCCACGACACGGCCGTGCCCTTTATCAACTTTGGCAAAACGGCCAATCCGGGTTCCGGTGGGTTGATCCCGGGTGATTTACCACTGCCCGCCGAACAGCAGGCCCTTCCCGACAGCGATTTCGTGATCGTCGCTCGCGCGAGTGTGAAAATCCCTCGGAGCGGAGACTGGACCATCGGGGTTCATAGTGACGAGGGGTTCGCCCTTCGCTTCATCGGCTCGCCTTTTGCCAGCGTCAGTGGCAACGGCGCGCGCGACGAAAACTTCCCGGAGTTCATGGCGGTTCCGGTGAACACGGTGGACAGCAATACGCGCGGCATCCTCCAAGGCATCGCCGCCGGCACCTATGAGATCGAGTTCATCGCCTGGGAAAGAGTCGGCGCAGCGTTCTACGAAGTATACGCCGCCGAAGGGGCTTTCCAGGATGACGCCGACACCGACCAGTGGCAGTTGATCGGCGCAACCGGCGGATTGGAGATCGTCAAGCTTTTGCCGCCTCCAATTTCATTGACTGCCCTTGGATTGACCAAAGCAGGCAACCAGGTGACCATCGACTTTATCTCGCCGACGCCGGATGGCCAACATCAACTCCTGAAAAGCACCGACTTGAAGACCTGGCAACCAGCCGTCGCCGCCGTGTTTACGAAGGTGGCGAACAACATCGTTCGCGTTTCCCTGAGTGGTGTCGCCGGCAACGCAACGTTTTACCGTGTACTTCTGCCCTGAGCGCCGGGACCGCTGCGATCCACCATTCCAGCGTTGCGTAAAGTAATGAGATGCGATCCCGAGGCGCGGGTCCTCACTGCTCGACTCGTGCTTGTGCCTGGGCTTTGCCCGGGCTGACCGGAACTTCGGCGATGGACATGAAGCCGATAAACATTTCGTCGAAAGATTGGTCTCCCCATCGGACGTCCTTGCTGGGATCAGGATTATTGGGGTTGCGAGTTGAGTTGTCGAAACCGCCGGTGCACAGGATTCGCGTGCCCGCCGGGACGCGCCTCGGTTCGGCAAAGCGATAGGTGGTCTGCCAGTTAAAATCGTATTTCGGCACGGAAAGGAGGACTTCATATTTGCCGTCCGGGTACAACGCCTCGTACTTGAACCACGAGCCGCGTTTGTGCATGTGCGGTGACAGTTCGTAGATCACGGTGTCCCGCGGGAATGGTTCGATCGCAAGGGTACGCGAGTCGGCCACGCTGGCCGGGATGTGGAAATCGCCTTGCGCAACTCCGCGCATCTGAAGTTCGGAAGGCGGACGTTCCTGGTGCAGGTAAAGCCCGAGTTCAGTGCGATCGGTTTGCTCCTTGCCCATGGTCGTGTAATGAAGTTGAAACCTGAGCTTGCAACCTTTGGGCAGGAATTTTCCGGTCCCTTCCGGATAATATGCCATCTTTGCCCCGGGAGCCCAGCCGACCAGCCATTTCTTCTCCCAATTGTTTTCGTATCGGTGGCCTGGCGGGTATTCCAAATACACGATGACGTGATGCAGCACCTTCCGGTTGTCCGGCCGAATCACCGCTGCCTTCAACCAGGCGTTCTCCGGAATCGGCGAATCCACAATGTTGGTGATGTAATCGACGACGCCGGTGGCTGGGATTTGCATCGGTTCCGACAACGCGACGACGTAATCAGGTTTTCCCAAGGTCCATTCCGTGGTGGTGACCGACAGGTCATTGAGTGGATCAGCGCCTTGACTTCCCGGCGTGCCGGCATCGATCCAACTGACGAGAGTTTTCAACTCTTCGGTGGTCAACGAGCGGTCTTCGCGAAAAACGCCGTAATGCGGGTCCGCGTGCCAGGGCGGCATCCGCCTGGTCAGCAGCATTTCCCGAATTGTGTCCGACCAGCCTTTGACCTTTTTGTAGTTCGACATCGCGAACGGCCCGATGTTTCCCGCGCTGTGACAGGAAACACATTTGCTCTGGAGAATGGGCGCGACTTGCGTCGCGTAAAAATTCGGATCGTCCGGCGGCACCGAAGTGGATTCAAAACGAATCAAGCAGCCGGACACTTCGGTTCGTTTGGGCGATATTTCTTCGCCGGCTAAAAATTTTGTCAGTGCGTTCTCCAGATACTTTTCCGTCGGCTCGGCTTTCGTTGCGCCGATTTTTAGTTGATCATCAATCGCTCCACGGTAAAACACGGTCCAATCCTTTGGATCGATGCAGATGGCTTCCGCCGTCCGCTTCACTCCGAGGCTGCGCGCCACCACTTGTTCCTGTCCACCCTTCTGGCGGTCGACCAACGACATGGAGCCATCCCGCTTGATGCGAATTTCGAGCGGTGCCACCGTCGGATTCAATGCCTGGCCCACACTCGGCAGGTCGATTTGGCCCGGCTGAATCGCCGGTGCCACCACCATGAAGATGATCAGCAATACCAGCATCACGTCGATATACGGAACGACGTTGATTTCTGCCATGGCGCGACGGCGTCTGCGCACGATTAATGCACCGCCTGGCGTTGCAGGATAT
>JBDTOW010000377.1:0-5108 GCA_039933075.1 Verrucomicrobiota bacterium
CGCAATTCGCTTGACCTTCGTCAGACCCGGTACTGAAACGGCACCGGTGACTGGAGTTTCATCGATGAACCATTGGATGTCTAATCTGTGCGTCTCCGGTTCCAGTGCTTCAACGCTCAGCTCAACCGGCTCATTTGCGACCGTCACCGCCAGGTTGGGCGGAGAAAAGGAATCGATTGCGTTCAGCAGGGAGTAGAAGGAAAGCACCAAAGCCTCCTTGCAAATATCACAAAAAGGTGCCCCGAGTGTGTTCATCTTGCAGTTGTATTTGGGACGATACCAGCCCGTGTCATGGTAGTGAGCTCCTTCAAAGAGGCCTACTTCCGCGTCAAAATCCGTTGTCTCAGGTGTTGGAATCGGCGTGCTGTCGTCAATCCAGGTATGCCACTTTATGAACTCGCGGCGCGTTTCCTGCGTGCTGTTGGCTCGTTCCGCGGAACCGGCTCCCGACCACGCACTGGAATACTCATCGTCCAGTTGGGCCAAGGTATGACCCAACTCGTGCACGGCAGCCTCGGCGGAGAGAGAACTCCTGGAAACGATGGTCGTCGTGCCGCCGGCGCCGCCAAACTCATTATCGTTCACAAGCAATATGGGAAGGTCGTAACCGGGGATGAACTCGCGCAGCAAGCTGTCCACTTTTCCACGACCGTCCGAGCCGTATGGAACAGACATGAGGCGCTCGAGGTCCGTCCCAAAGCTGCTGTTGAAATAGGTGTCGCGATAATCGTTTTGCCGGGGATGATCCGAGCCGGATTCCGCGGACGCTACGGAGATTATAAACCCATTGAAATAACTGCGGTATTCGTCGAACGGCGGCGTTGCCAGCAAATGATCCAAATAGTTTTGGGCGTCAATCGGAAACTGCTCCAGTTCATCAGTCGTGTAACCCTCCGACAGCATGACAATATTAATTCGTTTATCGTTGGGTCCATTCGCCAATATTTGCTGCATGGTTGCCTCGCAAAAAACTCGCTCCGGCAGCAGTAATGCAAGCACAAAGAATGCAAAGCGCGTTAACGCTCGAACAGTTTTCATAAGGTACTCCTTTCATACGATGGCAACGTGAGGTTGCTTAGGGGGCGACGTTCGACCTGTTGTCCCGCCGGAGATTCAATCAACTGGCGTCGATAGAATTGAAGCTGCCAGGCTTCTTTTTTCCAGGGGACTCTCAGGGTAAACTCGACCTCATTAAGTTTGAGTCGGGTTTTATTCAATGCACCAGTGTTTTCGCCGACCGGGTATTCCCTGCGTTCAATCGATGGATCTTCCATGGTTCCGCTCCCGATCGGTTCCCCTGTTGCCGTGACTATGTCGTAGTCGATCGGTCCCACCTTCCGGGCGCCGCGCGCGGTCTTCAACACGCCCGGAGATCGGCACGAGCTGATTAGCTCGATGGTGTCATTACGCATTCGGAGGAAGAGAAAGAGAATCCAATGTTCGTCTTGCCCTTCCTTCCCGATCGCTTCTCGCCCCACAGCGGCACTAGCGCGCGTTTCGTTGCGGGGACGAGAATCGTTTAGGACGGCGTTCTGCTGCGGCTCGCCAGGATTTGCTGCTTGCGATTCAATCGACGACGACGCCTGTGGATTGGCGTTCTTCGTATCGGAGGCGGTAACATTGGGGCGCGTCTTGAGGATGCGACGAAAGTTCAGGTGGGCAACCGGACGCACTGAATTAACGGCTGAAGATTGGTCTTGGGTGGCAGATGACTTTGGTCCTTGCCGCACGAACAACCCAACCGCAAGTGCGAGCAAGAGCCCGGCGATTCCGACCTTTTTTTGGGCAGTCCTCATAGGTTGTCTATTTTCTTGTTCGGGTTCGGTTTTCCGAAGATCACTGTCTCTACTGAGTAATACGGATTGGCATGTAGTCGTTCTTTCAACGATCGGCCGCGGGCAGCTAAAAAATGCTGGGCTGCGCATTTCCGGGAACGCGGGAGGGATCAACTCCACCTCGTCGCTGATTTCTTCCGCGAAGCGGTTTTTCCTTCTCTGCCTGATGGGTGCCCGATAAAGTTTTGCGCGTTTACTCTGCGATGGTGTTCGTCGTTTGAAGAAACGCGTAATCGAATATGATGATCGACGCTCATCAGCACTTCTGGGTTTTTGATCCAACGAAATACCCGTGGATCAATGACGAACTGAGAAAACTTCGCCGTGATTTCCTGCCCGCCGATTTGGAAAGAGAACTGGCTGCGACGAAACTCGACAGTTCAATCGCGGTCCAGGCGCGGCAAACCCTGGAAGAATCGCGCTGGCTGTTGACACTCGCGGATCATTCCCCGTCGGTGAAAGGTGTCGTCGGTTGGGTGGACCTGCAATCCGACAGGGTCGACGAGCAACTGGTGGAATTAACCAAGCATTCAAAATTCGTGGGCGTCCGCCACGTGGTCCAGGACGAAGCCGATGATGAATTTATGCTGCGCCCGGATTTTTTGCGGGGCCTGGGCGGACTGAAACAGTTCAATCTCACGTATGATTTACTGACTTTTCCGAAGCATCTCCGGGTCGCCAGGAAGGTCGTCGAGAGGTTTCCGGAACAGAAATTCGTGCTCGACCATATCTCCAAACCCTTCATTCGAGCCGGGACGATTTCGCCGTGGGACCGAGATATTCGGGAACTGGCCAAATGCAAAAACGTTTGGTGCAAAGTCTCCGGCATGGTCACGGAGGCGAACTGGAACCAATGGAAGCAGTCGGACTTTCGGCCTTACCTCGATGTGGTCTTCGAGGCCTTTGGCGAGGACAGGCTCATGTTCGGCTCCGATTGGCCGGTCTGCCTCGTCGCTGGCCGCTACGAAGACGTGCTCGGCATTGTTCGTGATTATATCCAGCCGCTGCCGGAAACCAGCCGCCAAAAGATCCTGGGCACGAACGCTGCCCGGTTCTACGGCGTAACGCCGGTTTCCCAGTGAGAACAATTTACGGTTAGATTTTTGTTTGGCACCTAAATTAAGCTGACGCATGCTCATTTATTTCTGAAAATCACAACAGATGACAAATCGCGAAGTTGACGTGAAATTGAAACGGGGAATGGGCAATCACCGGCTGGTCGCCGCGGTCTGGCTCTTGTTTCTGGCGGTTATGCTGAGTTGCGTCGCCTCCGACAAACCGCCGCGGCTGGCGTTGAAGAGCGACGACCGGGTGGTGTTTATCGGCAACACCTTCGCCGAGCGCCTCACGTCGCATGGCTATTTCGAAGCGATGCTCGCGAGCCGTTTCCCGGAGCTGAAACTCACTCTCCGCAATCTCGGATTTTCCGGCGACGAAGCGGTGCGCGGTCTGCTTGGCACTGGCGCTGGTCCCGGAACCATCGGGCCGCTGCAGACAAACACCTGGCTTCAACTCCGTGCCCTGAATTTTGGTGAAATCTTTTCGCACATCGAAGAGCAAAGGGCAGACGTGATTGTCGCTTGTTACGGGATGAACGAATCGTTCGCGGGGACCGCTGGTCGCTCCAAGTTTGAAAAGGATTTAACCACATACCTCAGCCGTCTCGTAGAACTGAAGTGTGGTGCTGCCAAATCCTCACCTCGACTCGTCCTTGTTTCACCGATTCCCCATGAAGACCTTGGAGGCGACTTGCCCGAGCCGGTCAGGCACAATGAAGATTTGCGAGCTTACACCGAAGCCATGCGCAGAGTCGCCGCCGCGATGAACCTTCCTTTCATCGATCTGTTCAACCCGGTAAAGCCGATCCTGGATGACAAATCCGGTTCGCCCCTGACGTTCAATGGCATTCATCTCACCCGCTACGGCAATTGGGTCGTCGCGCAGATCATGATGGACCAGCTTGGCTTCACCCCGGCTGCCGTGAATCTAGCGGCGGATGCCGCGGGCTTGGACAATGTCGCTCTTCCTCAACTTGAACTCGCGTCGTTGCCAATCGCGCCACCGCCGGCAGATGCCAAAGTCCATCGCGTCCTCATCGAGCGACTCCCACTAGTGAAGATTACCGGACTTTTGCCCGGCACCTACAAACTGCGCATTAGCGGACACGACGCAGCTAAAGCCACTGCGGCTGACCTGGCGAAGGGAATTCATGTCTCCCCTCCCGCCGAGGCTTCGGAAAATCTCGCCGCCGCAGTCGATGACAAGAACTGGGAATTCTTCATGAAATATCGCGCGGTCAACGGCGAATACATTTACGGGCGGCGCAAGGAACCGTTCGGTGTCGTAAATTTTCCGAAGGAACGTGAATTCCAGGAGCAGCTCGTGGCGGAAATGGACGCCCGGATTCACGAGTTGGCCAAATCCCTTGGTCCGTTGAAGGTCGAGCTGCTGAAAGCGGACAAATGAAATCTCTGCTCCATCTGCTGCTCATCGTCCTTTTTGCCGCGCCACCATTCACCCGCGCCGCCGATGCGCCGAGAAAGCGTGATGAACCCAACCGTGGTGGCTACGTGGATCTTTCGACCCAAGATACCAAGGTCGCCTCCGAACGCTTCAAGCTGCAATCCGGCTACGACATCAATCTGTTTGCATCCGAGAAGGAGTTCCCCGAATTGTCCAACCCGGTCGCGATGACGTTCGACTCGAAAGGTCGTCTGTGGGTCGCCACGATGCCGAGCTATCCCCAATACAATCCGCCCAACAAACCCAACGACAAAATCATCATCCTCGAAGACACGGATGCCGACGGCAAAGCGGACAAAGCGAGCGTGTTCGCCGAGGGCCTGCACCTGCCCACTGGTTTGGAACTCGGCAATGGCGGCCTCTATGTCGCGTCCCAGCCGAACCTGCAGTTCCTGAAAGACACCGACGGCGATGGTAAGGCCGACACCCGCGAAATCATTCTGCACGGACTCGGCAGCGAGGACAGCCATCACGCTGTTCATGCGTTCTACTGGGGACCGGACGGCGGCCTCTATTTTCACGAAGGCACTTTTCACGCTTCCCAGGTCGAGACGCCTTACGGCCCGCTGCGGCTTTCCAACTCTGGCGCGTTCCGCTTCTATCCGCGCACCTGGCGCACCGATGTCTTCGTATCGTTCCCGTTCGCCAACCCGTGGGGCCACGTCTTCGATCGCTGGGGCCAGAACTTTATCGCCGACGCTTCCGGCGGACAAAACTATTTCGGCTATGTAACCACCCGGACGGGGTGCT
>JBDTOW010000378.1:0-5107 GCA_039933075.1 Verrucomicrobiota bacterium
AACACACCCACCACGACGATCCCTTTGACGATTTCTCCCGGCAGCTACTCCTGCCCAATAAGCTGAGTCAGTTGGGGCCGGGTGTTACCTGGTTCGACGTCGATGGGGATGGCCGAGAGGATCTAATCGTCGGGAGCGGCAAAGGCGGCCTAATCGGGGTTTATCGGAACCGGGGGACCAACGGCTTTGAACGACTGCAAGAGCCCGTCTTCGCCGGGCCGGTGACTCGCGACCAGACGAGCATACTCGGCTGGCGTTCCGCCACGAACCAGACTTTTCTTCTGGCTGGTTGCGCCAATTACGAGGATGGCTTGGCCAGCGGGCCGGCTGTGCGGCAGTACGATTTCGCCCGGAAAGTCGTGGATGACAGCCTGACCACGCAGGAATCGAGCACCGGCCCGCTTGCGCTGGCTGATGTGGATGGCAATGGCATGTTGGATTTATTCGTGGGAGGCCGGGTGATTCCTGGCCGCTATCCCGAAGCTGCCTCGTCCCGAATCTATCGACAGAACGGACATCAATGGCGGGTGCGTGGGGAAACTTCACGGATCCTGGAAAAGGTTGGCCTGGTCAGCGGCGCGGTGTTCAGCGATCTGGACGGCGATGGCTTTGCCGAATTGATTCTCGCTTGTGAGTGGGGTCCGATCCGCATTTTCCGCAACGAACGAGGGAAGTTCGTGCCGTGGGATCTGCCGGTGGTATTCCCCGGCGCATCTTCCAACCACGAACAACGCACGACCCTCAGCCAACTCACCGGCTGGTGGAACGGCGTGACCACGGGGGATTTCGACGGCGATGGCCGGCTGGACGTGGCGGCGAGCAATTGGGGCCGTAATACCAAGTACCAGTCCCACCGCACTCAGCCACTGACGATTTACTACGGTGACTTTGCCGGCGACGGCACCGTGCAACTGGTCGAGGCGCATTACGAAGCGGCCCTTCAAAAGACAGTGCCTGAGCGTCAGCTCGACGACCTGGACAAGGGTCTGCCCTTCCTTAACGAAACTTTTTCCTCCCATCGCGCTTATAGTGTCGCTTCGGTGGCGGAGGTGCTGGGCGACCGATTGAAGGCTGCGAAAACCTGGCAGGCAAATTGGCTTGAATCGACGGTGTTCTTGAACCGGGGCGATCACTTCGAGGTCCGCGTCCTGCCAGTCGAAGCCCAAATGGCTCCCGTGTTCGGAATTTGCGTCGGTGATTTCGATGGAGAAGGCAACGAAGATCTGTTTTTAAGCCAGAATTTTTTCGCGACTCAGCCCGAAACACCGCGTTATGACGCCGGACGAAGCCTGTGGCTGCGGGGCGATGGCCGAGGCGGATTCAGCGCGGTGTCTGGCCAGGAAAGCGGCGTCGCGGTATACGGCGAGGGGCGAGGCTGCGCGTTGTGTGATTTTGATGGTGATGGGCGGGTGGACTTGGCCGTTGCGCAAAACAGCGCGGCGACCCGACTTTATCGCAATCAAACCGGCCGGGTCGGTTTAAGGGTCCGATTGGAGGGTCCGGTTGGGAATCCGCAAGGGATTGGAGCGGTTCTGCGTTTGAAATGGGGCGAACGATTTGGCGCGGCGCGCGAGGTTCATGCTGGCTCCGGTTATTGGTCCCAGGACAGCGCGGTGCAGGTGATGGCGACGCCGGAACCTCCGACCCAGATTTGGGTGCGGTGGCCCGGCGGAAAAATCGTGACTGCGGATATCCCTGCCGGGGCGCGTGAAATCAGCGTGGAACTTGATGGGCAGGTCAATTTGCTCCGTTGAAGCCGTCTCTTTTTATACACAGCGTCATAAGTCAACGTCGCCGGGTCAGGGGACCCGGACTACAGGGCTTTGCAGGCCGCGTGCCCTCACGGCGTTACTTCGGACGTCGTGCATAATTGGCGCGGTATGAGTGATCCATTCGAATGAAGAGTCGTGCGAAGTCCAGACGAGTTCCGCGATCCGGTTTCAGCCGCCCGCCGTTACGCGCGGTGTTTTTCATTCAACTTGTCTTTCTCGGCGCCGGTTTGCATCAACCCTGTCTTCGGGGCCAGACGTCGCTGGGCCCCACTGCTGTTGAATTCAGAAATGCGCCGACAGCGAATCTTCTCCCTCTCCCCGCGAGCAACGAGCGGGGAGAGGGTTGGGGAGAGGGGAATCATCAGCAAAAGCGTTCCTCCTCTCCCCGGCCCTCTCCTCCATCCGATGGAAGAGAGGGAGAAACTTCCACGTTCGCCGCCGCGTCTTTTCTTAATTTAACCGCAGTGTCGCTGAGTCCTGTCCTGGCGCCACCGGGAACTGCCACGAAGGACGCCGGTTTGGAGCAGAATGTGGCCAACGGCATTCGGGCGGCGAAGGTTTACTGCCAGACCTGCCACCTTTTTCCCGAGCCCGATCTTTTGGACAAGAAGACGTGGAAAGAGCACACGCTCCACTCGATGAAAATTCGCATGGGTCTTGATTCTGAGCGTCTGAAGCTGCATCCGGAGGTAAAAATTCTGAAGGCAGCCGGGGTAATTCCGGAGCGCCCGATGGTCTCGGAGCAGGACTGGAACTCGATTGTGGATTACTACACAGCAACGGCGCCAGCGGTCGCCTTGCCGCAGGATCCTCGGGAAGAGATCAGCGTGGGGCTGAAACTGTTTCGGTACGAGAAGCCCACGTTCAGACACGACAATCCAGCAACGACGATGGTGAAGATTGGCTCAGCGGAGAGGCGGATCTACCTCGGAGATGCAGAATCGAAGTCTCTCGACATTCTGGACGCAACTGGCGAACTCCTCGAGTCCATACCGCTAAGCAATGTCCCGGTTTTCATGAATGAAACGTCTCGGGGAATTTACCTGACACTGATCGGTCGCTTTCTGCCTTCGGACGATCCGAAAGGGGAGGTCGCTTTTCTGGAACGAACAGAAAAGAGTTTTGCGCCGCCGAAGGCCTTGTTGACGACCCTTCCCCGGCCAACGCACACCGAGTTTGCCGACTTCAATGGCGATGGCGAAACCGATTTTGTTGTCTCGATGTTTGGCAATATGGCCGGCAAGTTGTCGTGGTACGAGAACCTGGGAAACGAACACTACCAGGAGCATGTGTTGATTCCCAAGCCCGGCGCACTCAAAACGGTTGTTCAGGATTTCAACGGTGATGGCATTCCAGACATCGCGGTGCTGGTTGCGCAGGAGCAGGAGGCGCTTTTTCTCCTCATCAACGACGGGCGCGGCAACTTTACCAGTCATACCGTCTTCAGGCAGCCTCCGATTTATGGGCATACCTATTTCGAGACGGCCGATTTCGATGGCGATGGCCGCCCGGATTTTCTCGTCACCAACGGTGATAACGGAGAATACCCTTCGCCACCGAAGAAATATCACGGGATACGAATCTATCTAAACAAAGGTGACGACCGCTTCGAACTGGCCTTCTTTTACCCTTTGAACGGAGCTTTTAAGGCCGTCGCGCGTGATTTCGATCAGGACGGAGACCTGGACATCGCGGCGATATCTTTTTATCCCGACTACCAAAAATCTCCGAAAGAAAGTTTCGTCTACTTAGAGAACAAAGGAGGCATGCGGTTTCGGGCGTCGACATTCCGTCAGTGCATTTCCGGACGATGGCTCACGATGGATGTCGATGATCTCGACGGCGACGGTGATCTGGACATCGTTTTAGGTTCTTACATCCACGGCCCGACCGAAGTTCCGGATTTCTTGATGAATGATTGGGAGAAGATTGGTCCGTCAGTTATCATTTTGCGGAACAAATTGCACGATCCCAAATAGCATTGATCCGTGGATAATCGTTTGAAATTTCTTTGCCTGACGCTCGGTCTTTGGCTGGCGTGTTCAGTCGCGATGGCGTCGGCATTTGAATGGCAACCAGGAAAGGGTTTTCGATCGGCTGAGCTCACGGTTCCTCAGATCGGCCGCGCCGGCTTTTCTCAGCTTGCATCAGTGGTGACTGGCATCACGTTCACGAATTATCTTTCGCGAGACCGCTACACAACCAACCAGATCTACCTCAATGGCTCCGGGGTCACCGCTGGGGATGTGGATGGTGATGGTTGGTGTGATCTCTATTTTTGTGGTTTGGACGGGTCGACTGTGCTCTATCGCAATCTGGGAAACTGGAAATTCGCGGATATTACCCAAGCCGCGGGTGTCGCGTGCGCGAATTTGGATTGTTCCGGCGCGGCGTTCGCGGACATCGACGGCGATAACGACCTCGACCTTTTGGTGAACACAATCGGTGCCGGCACACACTGTTTCCTCAACGACGGAAGAGGGAATTTCACCGACATCACGGCCAGTTCCGGCCTGGCTTCGAACCATGGAAGCATGTCGATGGCTTTGGCGGACATCGACGGCGACGGTGATTTGGATCTCTACGTTGCCAACTATCGGACGATGACCGTTCAAGATCAGCCTGACATACGGCTTCGAGGCAATTATATCGACGGCAAACCGGTCGTAATCAGCGTCGACGGCAGGCCCACAACTCAGCCGGATTTGGTGGGCCGGTTTACTCTGAATCCAAACGGCAAGATAATTGAGAACGGAGAAGTTGACGTGCTGTACCGAAACGATGGCGGCGGGAAATTTACTCCCCTCTTGTATACCGACGGGACTTTCCTGGACGAGGATGGAAAACCGTTAACGGCGCCGCTTTACGATTGGGGATTGTCCGTGATGTTCCGCGACATCAATGGTGACGGCGTGCCGGACATCTATGTTTGCAACGATTTCAGATCGCCAGATCGAATCTGGATCAATGATGGAAAAGGCCGCTTTCGCGCGATCTCCCGTCTGTCGTTCCGAACCACGAGTATGTTTTCCATGGGCATTGACTTCGCGGACCTCAATCGCGACGGCTACGACGAGATCTTTGTGGCCGATATGCTAAGCCGGAACCATTCGCGACGTCACGTTCAGGTGAGTGATATCATGCCGACTTTTCTGACGATTGGGCAGATCGAGGATCGGCCGCAATATCCCCACAACACACTCTTTCTGAATCGCCGGGACGGAACCTACGCCGAAGTTGCCCAGTTCAGCGGCGTGGACGCCTCGGAATGGTCCTGGGCGCCGATCTTTCTCGATGTTGACCTTGACGGGTACGAGGATCTCCTGATTACGACC
>JBDTOW010000379.1:0-5105 GCA_039933075.1 Verrucomicrobiota bacterium
CCGTGGTGGTTCCCGCAAATGCAGCGGTGGACTGCAATTTGCCACCAGCCGGTGCCCAGGAGACCGTCAGATTGTTGCCCGCTATTGTTGCGGTCAACTTGGCCCCCGAGGCAGGTGGCGCAGGCGCCGCAGTTCCCAGCGACCAATCCACTGCTGCATCAAACAATTTCCAGCCATTGTCGGTGGCCGAAGCGGCGGTGTTATCCTGGAAGAAGAAGAACACCCTCTTTGCCGGCATGACGAAGTCGTTGAAGCCCTTCTCACCCTTGTCATAGTAATAGATCATTGCGTATGGGTCGACGGTTGAGGTTGAAGGGGTAGCGACGATATGAGCACCAACCGGTATGCTCTGCGAGTAGGTTTCGGAAGTTGTCACCGTGACTAATCCTTTTGGGAATCCCGCGGCTAACGGGTGGCTGGAATCCACAATATTGATCTGCGTCTGGCCGGCTATGGTTCCGATGACTGCGTTAGCTTCCGCAAAGCCGAAAGCATCGACGTTCGACGCTTCCCATTCTATCACAGGAATGGACAGGTTCTTAAACTTACCAACGGCGATGGGGTCTGCACCCACAACTTCAACGGTGCCAGAGCCAAGGCTCGAGGATTGGACGATCAGATCTCTGCCAAGCGCTGTGGCCCCATCGTCGGGAACGACAGCCCCTTGGGCCAGTTCCACATCGAAACCTCGATCCAGGAGATGCTGATTCACTGCATTGTCGCCGGCGAAGGTGAGAGGCCCGGGGTCCGCCGTCACAAGATAAATTCCTTTTTGAAACCCAATCTCGATCGACGAATTGGCCGCGATGGCATTGCCGAACAAGTCCTGCACTCCACTCACCGTCAAGTGATTTGTGGATCCCTTGGTGATGGCGGTGGTTGTTATTTCGACGATTCGCGGGTTGGAAGTGATCGCGGCGGCGCTCACCGTGATGCCATTGTCGACCTTGTAATTGGCGGCGGTGTTGGCACTCGCAGCGGAAACCCGTTCCGAGAAGATGACGTTAACTTTTGTATCGATCTTGAAGCTTTTTTGAGCGCTGGCCAGCGTGGGGGGCACTTTGTCGGCGATCACTTGAGCGATCAATTCTGTGCTGTTTGTCGACTTGCCGCTCGGGGCGCTGACGACCGCGCGATAGGTGCCTGAATCGGCCTGTGCCACTACCGGAATGGTGTACGTTTTGCCATTGGCTCCCGGAATGTCAGCACCGTTCTTTTGCCATTGCACAAGCGCGGGGTAATTGTAGCCGGCAGGCGTCACGATTCCATCCACGGAAACGCTCCAGGACTGCCCTTCTTCCATTTTGGGAGGCAGCACCGGTTGCTGGGTGATTTGCGGATCACCCTTGGTGGGCCTCGCATTGGCACCCACCAAAGTCCCGGAAATCGGCTTAAGGGAGCCTGCCGGAGTGGGGTCACCCACTTTCCGCATCGCTACTTGAACGTAATCTCCGCCGCCGCCCTCCTTCACAAACGCCAGGAACGCGTACCTTTTACCAGCCACCAATGCAATCGGTGCTTGAGTCGTTTCGGGGTCACCATTGCCGGTTTCGTGATACGCGTCGCAGCAACCTGTTTCCTCAGCGGTCACGAGATCCATCGCTGGATCCGGAGCCTTTTCGCTCGTACTCAGAAAGAACTGTGACGCGTCATCACTGCGGATGAAGAAGTCATAACTGGCGCTCTCCGCCGGGATAATGAAACCAGTCACCCGGGCACCATAGTTATCAGCCCAACCGTTTGGAGTATCGATCCCAGGCAAAAGCCGGACATCATCCGGAGGATCGGCATAGTGCGCGTCGTCAAGCAAGCCGCTCACCGCCGTGCCCGCAATGTTGATCCAGGCCTCGAACTTCACGACACCCAGAGCGAACTCGCTCGTGAAGGTGGAAACGAACAATGTGGCGTCGGAGCTCTGGAGATTTCCTGCTGAGGTGGTGATGAACGCCTTGAATTTGGCGCCATCATCCGCGGCGGCAGCCGTTACCGACAGCGTTGGGGAGTCGCTATTGGGTACGTCGGCTCCGTTTTTGGTCCATTTGATGTTGCTCACAGTAACCGTTGGCGGAGCATCTACCGCGACTGAAAAAGTCGCCGTGCTCCCGGCATAAACCGTTGCGTCTTGTGGTTGCCCCAGGATGGTCGGGGCGGTGGGTATGGAAAATGGCGAGAGGTACTGCCCCAGAATTGGCTTGTCTCCGTCCGCAAAGTCCGGATCGCCTTCATATCGGAAAGCCACAGCCGTGTTGTCGCCGCCCCCGAACTCGGTCCCAACCGCCTCAAAGTAGTAGGGCTTGCCTTTTGTAACTTTGATGTATTCCGACCAATTCTCCGGACGAGGAATCGGCGCATTCCCAGTGCTGATCGTGGTACGGCGGGTTGCCACACTTCCGTCCCAGGCACCACCGAAACCACGCACCGGATTCCATTGCGTTTCCGTCGCGATCAGTCGCTTGTTCGCAGGATTCTCATCCGTACTGAAATAGAGCTGGCCCGGATCGTCAGTGGAGATGGCCAACTCGAGATTGCCATCCTTGGGTGGATAGAAGTAGCCCTTGAGCACCGAATTGTAATTGCTGCGGACATCGCCCAGAGGCGTCGTATCGTCATCGCCCGGGTCTGGACCAGGATAGCCGTTATAGGGGCCCTCGGCGCGCTTGGGGTAGAAAGAGCCATCGGGCACCGCAGTTCCGGCTTGGATGGCCGCTCTTTGGTCGCCGGAATAGGTGTAATAGTTGATAGAACCTTGCGGGGTTGCTGGCGCAGCCGCCCTGGCGGCGACACCTCCCATGCTCATGGCGCAGGCCGCTACAATGAGGAGTAGTTTGAATTGTTTGGTTTGCATACGGTTTATTTGGTTTAGCAGGCTCTGATTCCTTTCCAGTATTCCTTTTAGAAACCGCCGGTTCAAAAGCAATTGCCGCTTTGGCAGCGTTGACGGCACGCAGTGCGACGACGGTTATGAGGAAGATCAGTGAGGGACGTATCGTACATAACTCTAATCCTTTGAGAGCATAATATGCCCTTCTGATTTTTTAACTGTTAGATGGTTACGAGTTCTTTTTTAGTCTTTCTAATATCGATGTCAACATTAATGAACACGAAGCAGTGTATCGCGTGTATCGCTCAACGAGTCGGTTCGCCAAACTCCAGCACGTTTCCCGAAGGAGTGAACCGCGCGAATTATAGACGACGTCCGAAGTAACGCCGCGTGAGGGCACGCGGCCTACAATGTCCTGTAGGCAGGGTCCCCTGACCCGGCGGCGTTGACTTATGACGCTGTGTATAAAAAGAGACGGCTTCAACGGAGCAAATTGACCTGACCGTCAAATCTCAGGCTGATTTCTCGCGCTCCAGCAGGAATATCCGCAGTCACAGTTTTGCCGCCGGGCCACCGCACCCAAATCTGGGTAGGAGGTTCCGGCGTCGCCATCACCTGCACTGCGCTGTCCTGGGACCAATAACCGGAACCGGCATGAGTCTCGCGCGCTGGACCAAATCGTTCGCCGCATTTCAAACGCAGAACCGCTCCAATCCCTTGAGGATTCCCAACCGGACTCTCCAAGCGGACTCTTAACCCGACCCGGCCAGCTTGATTGCGATAGAGCTTGGTAGCGGCGCTATTTTGCGCAACGGCCAGGTCCACGCGCCCATCACCATCAAAATCACACAACGCGCAGCCACGGCCCTCGCCGTATACTGCGATGCCGCTTTCCTGGCCAGACACCGCGCTGAATCCGCCTCCCCCGTCACCGCGGATCCATAAACTGCGACCGCCGTCGTATCGTGAGGTTTCTGTTTCCGCGCCAAAAAAATTCTGGCTTAAAAACAGATCTTCGTTGCCGTCACCGTCGTAATCGCCGGCCACCACACCAAACGACGGAGCGAATTGAGCCTCCACCGGCAATGGTCGCGCTTCAAATCGTTCGCCGCGATTCAGAAAAACCATCGAGTCCAGTGTGGCAGCTCGCAACTCATTCGCGAGTCGCAGTCGTTCGCCCAGGATTTCCTGCACACTCGCTTCCCCATACGCTCGAAACGTCGAGAATTTCTCCCCGACAAAAGGCATCGCCTTCACCATGGTTTCCAGGTCGCGCCATGGCACTATCTTGTTCAAACCTCGGTCGTAGTATGCCTCAACCAAATCAATCGTTCCGCTGCCGTTGAAATCGCCATAATAGACACGTAAGGATCTTTCCAGATAGTTCTGATATTTCGTGTTTCTTCCCCAGTTCGACGCGACAATATCCAGTTTGCCGTCGCCGTCGAAATCCCCCACCGTGACGCCATTCCACCAACCTGGAGAACTCCCCAGACCTAACGAGCCAGTGACTTCGGTAAACATCCCTGCGTGATTGTAAAACACTCGGATTGGCCCCCATTCACAGGCCAGGACGAGGTCCGCATTCCCGTCGCCATCGAGATCGCTGAACACGGCACCGCTGACCAGTCCGGCATTTGCCAGGAGCTTGCTGTTCTCATGGTCGAGCCGGAATCGTCCTCCTTCATTTCGATAAAGGCGCGATGGCGCCGGTTCAGGGTAACGCCCCGGGAGAACTCGCCCACCGGCGAACAGATCCAGGTCTCCATCACCATCAACGTCGGCCAACGCCAAGGCCCCAACACTCGCAAACTGGCCGTGCCAGCCATCCATAACCGAGCCATTCTTCAAGTCAACGATTCGCAACGAGGTGCCATTCGTCAGGCCGTCTTCATAATTCGAGGCACCCGCCAGGAGCAGCCGCTGACCATCCTCCTTGATCCAGCCCAGAACAGTCGTCTGATCGCGCGTCACCGCCTGTGCCAGTGACGGATCCTGTAACCGCTGGAAACCCCGTCCGCGATCATTGCGATAGACCGTCATCTCCCCGCCACGGACACTTCCGATAATCAAATCATCCCATCCATCGCCGTCCACATCGAACCAGGTGATCCCGGGTCCGAGTCGGCTCAGGAGCTTTGGCAGCAGAGGCTGGCGCTCGAAGTCATCAAACGGATCGTCATGGTGGATGTGTTGGACCAGAGCGCTCACATCCTCGAACAGCGGTGGAGCGTCGGAGCGTGGAGCGTCGGAGCGGGTAGCGGACGCTTCACGCTTTACGGTC
>JBDTOW010000380.1:0-5095 GCA_039933075.1 Verrucomicrobiota bacterium
GGCGGTTCGGATCACATGCAGAAGATCGGCTCGCTGCGATCGATTAACCCATACAACCCGTTCCTCGGAATGTGGGTGACGATGACGCGGCAGGCCAGGTGGTACGATGGCAAGCTCCATCCCGAAGAGGCGCTCACGCGCGAGCAGGCGATTCGCTTTTACACAACGAACAACGCTTATCTCCAATTCAAAGAGAAGGAGATTGGCTCGATCGAACCGGGAAAATTCGCGGACCTCGTCGTGCTCGACACCGATCTCCTGACATGTCCGGTGGACGACATCAGAAATGCTCAGGCTCTCCGAACTTATCTCAATGGCAAATTGATTTTCAGTCGCGATTGAAGGGGGCGCTTTTTCACATCGATTGAGTTCGAGTTGGAGCGACCGCGACGATTCAAAACTGCGCTACGGCTGCCGAGGCGCAACTCATCCAGTGTCGTTTCATTCCGTTCTCACTCCCACTCGATGGTCGCCGGGGGTTTGCTGGAAATGTCCAGGCAAACGCGGTTCACGCCTTTGACTTCGTTGATGATGCGATTGGAAAGTTTTTCGAATTGATCGTACGGCAATTTCACCCAGTCCGCGGTCATCCCGTCCTGCGAATCCACAATCCGAAGCGCGATGGTGTAATCATAGGTTCGTTCGTCGCCCATGACGCCGACGCTGCGGATCGGCAGCAACACCGCGAAGCTCTGCCAGACCTTGTAATACCAGCCGCTCTCTTTCATTTCCTCGATGACGATCGCGTCCGCGTTGCGCAGAATCTCGAGCCGGCTGGGTGTCACCTCGCCGAGAATTCGAACGGCAAGACCTGGACCGGGAAAGGGCTGGCGATGGACAATCTCTTTGGGCAGCCCAAGTTCCAAGCCGAGCTGGCGAACTTCGTCCTTGAAAAGGTGTTTCAACGGCTCCACCAGTTTGAACTTCATGTTCTTCGGCAGCCCACCGACGTTGTGATGGCTCTTGATCATCGAGGCAGGGTTGCCGGCGATGGGCACCGACTCGATCACGTCGGGATAAAGGGTGCCTTGGGCAAGAAATTTCGCCTTGCCGGCCCGCTTCGTCGCCGCCTGAAATACCTCGATAAATGTTCGCCCGATGATTTTTCTTTTCCGTTCGGGATCGGTTACTCCTTTAAGCCGGCTCAGGAAAAGTCTCGAGGCATTTTCGTATTGGAGTTTGATATGGAAATGCCGTCCGAAGACCTCCTGCACCGCCTCGGCTTCCTGCGCGCGCAGGACGCCGTTGTTGACGAAGATGCAAGTGAGTTGATCGCCGATCGCCTTGTGGATCAGCGCCGCGGCGACGCTCGAATCCACTCCGCCGCTCAAACCAAGAATCACTCTTTCGGTTCCGACCTGCTCGCGAATTTCCGCGACCGCCTGATCGAGATAATTCCTCATCGTCCAGTCCTGGCCGCAACCGCAGATCGTGTGCACAAAGTTGCGAAGGATCTCCAGCCCGCGCGGCGTGTGGACAACTTCCGGATGGAATTGGAGGCCGTAGCAATGCCGCGCGCGATTCTCGATTGCCGCGTAGTCCGAGTTCTCAGAAACCGCGGCCGATTTGAATCCGGTGGGCAGTTTCGCCAGTTTGTCGCCGTGCGAATTCCAAATCTGGAATGTTGCGGGCAATGCTTTGAACAGGGGACAGGCGCGATCTCGAACCGTGAGGGTTCCCTTGCCGTACTCCCGTTTGTTCCCTGGCTCGACCTTGCCGCCGAGGAATTGAGCCAGTATTTGCATGCCATAACAAATCCCCAGGATCGGCACATCGAGTTTGAAGATGGCCTTGTCTGGCAACGGCGCTTTTTTGGCGTACACACTGGCCGGTCCGCCGGACAGGATGATCCCGTTCGCATTCATCCTGGTGATTTCGGCGGCCGCTGTGTCGTAGCACAAGATGGTGCAATAGACGTTGCACTCGCGGACGCGGCGGGCAATGACCTGAGTGTATTGCGAACCAAAATCCAGAATGACGATTTGCTCGTTCATGAAAATAAGGGGCAAGTGTTTGCCGGAAAAAAGGGATTTTAGCGAGAGAAAAACGCTGCTGACATCCAGATCTTCCAGATCTCAACAGACCAAACAGACCACTAAGGTCCCTGGCTGGCCCGGTAGTATCGCGCCCGAAATTTCAATGCACCAGTTTCCGGGAAACGCATAAGCGTGTCGGTCGCGATCACGTTTGTGAAGGTGATCCAATTCACCAGGTTGGTGGACGCCTCGACCAGGTAGCTGGTACCCACCTGGCCCTGAAGCTGGATCACCGGCAGCCGGTCAAGCGTGAGCGTAATGCCCAACACGGGTTGCTTCGGCGTGTTAGAGTTGTCGTCGTCACGAATTGCGCCCTGCCCTTGGCCGCGGGCGATCGTGGCGTTGACGGCGTTAGTCAACCGCACAATGAAAACCTCGTCAGGTTCCTGGATCGTATCGCCAATGACCTGAACGCTCACGTTCGTCGTCGTCGTGCCCGGGGGAAAGGTGATCGTCCTGGAAACGACAATGTAATCGCTCCCGGCTGTAGCCGTCCCATCTCCCGTGATGAAATCCACCGTCACCGTCTGAATGCTCGCGATCGACAGGAGCAACGTGAACACCTCGTTAGTTATCCCCGAGTCGCCCTCGGTCACCGACGCGTCCGTGACGGTCAGACTGGGTAGTTGTTCGTCGTTCAGGATCTTTCCCACGCCCTGCCCGCGTCCGATCGTCGCATTGACACCGTTGCTTAAGTTGACCAGCACCGTTTCATCGGGCTCGACCAGATCGTCGCCGGTGACCGTCACGGTGACCGTTTGAACGTTTGTTCCCGATGGAAATGTAAGCGTTCCATTAGCCGGTTGATAATCGCTGCCGGCCGTTGCCGTGCCGTTGGCCGTGGTATAATTCACCGACACCGTCTTGCCGCTCGCGGTCGAGAGGCGCACCTGGAAAACCAGCCTTGTTGTCGTGCCGCCGATTCCTTCCGACACCACCGCATCAGTGATCAACAAACTCGGAGGCTGATCATCATCAACGATCGTGCCGACGCCCTGGCCGACAGTGATTCCGGCGTTGACGGCGCGGCTGAGATTGACCAGAAAAGTTTCATCGAGTTCGGCTAGCGTATCGCCCAGGACTGGAACCGTTATAGTACCGCTCGTTTGCCCAGGACTGAAGCTTAACGTCCCGCTCACCGCCGTGTAATCACTGCCGGCAATGGCGGTGTCGTTGGTCGTCGCATAATCAACTGTGATCGTTTGCAGGCTGGCACTGGAAAGACTCACGGTGAAAATCGCGCTGGCGATTCCGGAATTTCCTTCTGTCACAGTCGCGTCGCTTATACTGAACCTGGGGAAGGAATCGTTATCGGTAATCCTGCCTCTGGCCTGCGAATCCGTCAGGACCGCATTAACGACGTTGTTGAGATTCACGAAGAAACTCTCGTCCGGTTCGCCGATCAGATCGCCGATGACCCGCACGACGATCGTTTTGTTCGTCTCGCCGGGATTGAAGGTAAGCGTTCCGTTCACGGCCTGGTAGTCGCTGCCGGCCTTGGCCGTGTCGTCCGCGGTGGCGAAATCGATCGCGACGATCTGACCGCTAATTGCCGACAAGCTGACGTTGAAGACTGCATTGATCGTGCCTGAGTCTCCTTCGGTCACCGCGGTGTCGGTGATGACGATCGTCGGAAGAGAATCATCATCGGTAATGAACCCCAAGCCCTGGTCATCGGAGATAGTGGCGTTGGTCGGATTGCTCAGGTTGACGAAGAACGATTCGGTTTCTTCGGCGATTGTATCGCCCTTGACCAGGACCGAGATCGTTTTGTTGGTCTCGCCGGGTGCAAAGATCAACGTGCCGTTGGTCGCGACGAAATCCGAGCCAGCCAATGCCGTATCACTCGCTGTCGCATAATTAACGGTGACCGGCAATGAATTCGACGCCGAAAGGCTCACGTGGAAGACGACGTTGACAGTTTCACCGTTGCCTTCCGTCACGGCGTCGTCGCTAATCGAAAGCGCGGGCAGCAAATTGCCTGTCTGTTTCACCACAATGTCCACGGAGGTCGAAATAGAGGTTGCGCCTAGATTGTCTGTGGCTATCGCCGTCAACGTGTAATTGCCCGCGGCGACATTACTCCATATAAAACTGTAAGGAGCGGCGCTGGTTTCCCCCAACTTGATATCGCCTTGAAAGAATTCGACCTTGGCGATCGAACCACCGGGGTCATTCGCATCCACTGTGATGATGATATTCGCGGGTTCGTTAAACGTCGCGCCACTTGCCGGGCTTGTGATAATTGGCGTATTCGGGCGAGCATTGACGAGGATGCTGATGGGCACCGAGTTAGTCGTTGCGCCCAGATTGTCTGTGGCTTTGGCCGTCAACGTGTAATTGCCGGCGGCGATACCACTCCAGGCGAAACTGTAAGGACTCGCGATGCTTTCCCCCAACCGGTTGGTGCCTTGAAAGAATTCAACCCTGGCAATGGAACCATCAGGGTCATTCGCAAAGGCTGTGATGGTGACATTCGCCGGCTGGTTAAACGCCGCGCCATTTGTCGGGCTCGTGATCATGACCGTCGGCGCAGAATTTGCCGGCACATCGTCGTCTTTGATTACGCCCAGCGCTTGGCCACCATCAATGATGGTGGCACCCTGCAGGTTGCTAAGTGTCACGAGGAAATTCTCGTCCCCCTCAACCAGGTTGTCTCCGATCACTGAGACGCTAATCGTTTTGGTCGTTTCACTGGCTGCAAAGGTCAGGACACCGTTGGTCGGCACATAATCCGAACCCGCTTTTGCCAGGGCGTCGCTCGTGGTGAAAGCCACGGTCACCAGTTGCGGACTGGGGGGCGACAACGTCACGGTAAAGACCGCGTTTGTCGTCGTCCCGGTGTTTCCTTCGATTACGGAGACAAGATCGCTGATGGAAAGTACGCTCGGCTGCAGTGAATCGTCGTTCTGGATCGTGCCAATGCCTGGAGCCTTGGCAATAAAGACGGCGGTGCCGGTTGGATTGCTAAGATTCACGAAGAAAGTCTCGTTCGACTCAATCCTGGTATCGCCCTTTACCGCCACGGTAATGCTGCTGGGGGTCCCGAATGTCGAACC
>JBDTOW010000381.1:0-5077 GCA_039933075.1 Verrucomicrobiota bacterium
CCGCCGGCGCGCGCGGCCTGGAGCATCTGATTCAAACCGTGCAACCGGCTGATCGGTTCGTAGAACAGTGCGAGATAGAAAACGAAACCGATCAATTCGCCAATGGACATGGTGCCCGCTACCACATGGCGCCCCCCAACCCATAAAACTAATCCCATGCCCAGCGCGCCGGCAAAGCTCATCGCGGGAGAGTACGTTGCCCAGACGCGCATGACGCCGAGTGTTCCCTCACGGAGCTCATCGGCTCGTTGAGCGAAACGGGCGTCCTCGTGGGCTTCGCGCCCGAACGATTTGATTTGGCGGATGCCTTGCAGGTTGTCCATGAGCAGCGCGTTCATCGCGCTGGCGGCCTGTCGCTGGGCACGATAACGACGATGAGCGGTCAACGTGTACCAAAGCGCGCCTCCCGCCAGGATGGGCAGTGGAACCAGCGCGACCCAGGCCAGCGTCGCATCGGTGTAAAAAAGAATCGCCAGCACGCCGATCACGCTGAGGAGCGCGACGGTGCCTTGTTCCGTGCCGTCGATCAGAACGCGCTCGACCGAGTTGACGTCTTCGATAACGCGCGTCATTAGATCGCCGGAGGCGCGCTGGTCGAAGTAATTTACCGGCAACCGCTGCAAGCGCGCGTAAACATCGCGGCGCATGTCGAAGATGACGTTCTGCTCGAAGGTATTGTTGATGCGGATGCGCAGGCTGTTGAAGAAATCGCGGAGCAGGAACGCGCCGAGCAATGCGAGCATGACTGGGGTCAGGAGATCGGTTCGTTTCCGGCCGATCACGTCATCGATAATGAACTGCGTGAGCTTTGGGTAGGCAAAGGCGAATGCGAGCGAGAGGATCGCGCACCCAACCGTGCCAAAAGCCATCAGTTTATATGGCCTTAGATAAACCGCGACGCGACGGATGATTTCCAACGTGGTCCGCGATTTGGCAACCAAGGTCGGATCGGTGTTTACCGAGAGGTGAGGATGATGAGACATCGTTTAATGGCGAATCCGTGGAACCTACCTCGAAGCGGCTTAGCTGCCCAGCTTCCTGATCATGTCGGGATTCAACTCGAAGACGGTGTGCAGCGTTTCCTTGCTTGAAGCGGTTGCTTTTGCGTGGGAAATCTGGGTTGGCTGGCCGGTGTTGATCTGAGTCTGACTCAGAAATTGGACCAGGCTTTGGGCGAACCGCGGCAGGTCTCGTGGCGTGCGGCTCGAGATCAGATTGCCATCGACGACCACCGGTGCGTCTACCCAAATTGCGCCGGCGTTTTCAAGATCGTCTTTAATTCCGAGCGAACCGGTGGCGCGCTTGCCTTTTAAAATTTTCGCGGAAATCGGAATCCAGCCGCCGTGACAGATGAAAGCGACCGGTTTGCCCTGCTCAAAAAACTCGCGAGTGAGCGACAGCACTTTGGGATCACGGCGGAGTTTGTCTGGCATGAAACCGCCGGCGATGAGCAACCCGCAGAAATCCGCACTGCGAACTGCGCTAAGCAGGGCATCAGCCCGGGCTGGATAGCCGTGCTTGCCCGAATAGGTCTTTAGTTCCGGTCCGGCGATTCTCATGTCGAATCCGGCCTCCTCCAGCCGCAACTTCGGATACCAGAGTTCGAGGTCTTCGTAGAGGTCTTCGATGAAGGTCAGCAACGTCTTTTGCATGAGCGAAATTCTAGCAGAGCATGGTTTTCTTGGACACTTTTAATTCGGCTCTGCCCGTTCACAGGTCTCGGGTCTCGGGTTCGGAGCGCGGGTCTGTGACCCGCAGCGCGTTCGCACAGACATAAGACGCCCGGTGTGTTTGTGGAGTTGCTGCGGTTCAAGGAGCCGCGCTCCGAAGACGTTGGACCTTGCGCGCGACTCTGGACTTGGACTTGGAGTTGCACTCCAATAAAAGACGTGATTTATGCCAAAAAATGTTTAGGTTTTTATTCGCATGATCCAGCCGGTAGATACGAAGGACCGACGGGCAGTTGAAAACCAAGTTTCATCGCTCTATTTGAAAAGCTTTCCCGATGGCGACCACGCGTTTGTTTCTAATGCTTTTGGCTGGGTCGTGGATTGTTTCCAAGGCCGGCACAGAAAATATCAGGCGATTGACGCTGGTTATCATGATCTCGAGCATACGTTACAAGGGACGCTGTGCATGGCGCATTTGCTTTGTCGATATCATTGGGCACGGGCCAGGCCGGTCCTCACTCAAAGGATGTACGAACTCGGTTTGCTCGCCATCCTCCTTCACGACACTGGTTATCTGAAGCAGCACGGAGACGACGACGGTACGGGGGCCAAATATACCCTGGTCCATGTCGACCGCAGCGCGGACTTCGCGGAGGCCCTCCTGACGGAAAATGGGTTTTCCGAACCGGAGGTCGCCGCGGTTCGGCACATGATCTGTTGCACCGGCGTTAACCTGGATCTCGCTGCGATCAATTTCGGCAGCGACCTGGAACGGGCGACCGGCTTCGCCCTTGGCACCGCCGATTTGCTGGGCCAGATGGCAGCGAATGATTATGTCGAAAAACTTCCCAGACTTTACTCGGAGTTCGCCGAGTCAGCGCGCTTTTGCGACGGAAAAATGGAGCCGATGGGGCACTTCACCAGTGCTTTGGATCTCATGCAGAAAACTCCCGCCTTCTGGGAATATTATGTTCAGCCAAAAATCAACCAGGACTTCCAAGGGCTTTACCGATTGTTGAACGATCCGTATCCGGACGGTCCGAACTATTACCTGAACCGCATCGAGGCAAATATGGATCGGTTACGCCGCCAACTGGCTACTGCCGTTGCGGGATAATGCTTGTCACTTAGACTTCGTTCGTGAGCGACGTTACCCGTATTCTCGACCGCGTTCAACAGGGCGACCCGAAGGCTGCCGAGGAACTTCTCCCACTCGTTTACGAAGAGTTGCGCAAGCTGGCCGCGGCGAAGATGGCCCAACAACCACCGGGCCAAACCTTGCAGGCAACTGCGCTGGTCCACGAAGCGTACCTGCGCCTCACGGGCGGAGTGCGTGATCACTGGCAGGATCGCTCGCACTTCTTCCGCGCTGCCGCTGAGGCAATGCGCTGCATTCTGATCGAGAACGCCCGCAAGAAGAGCCGTTGGAAACGAGGAGGCAAGCTGGAGCGAGTGGAGATCGAAGGCTTGGAGCTGGCGGCTGAGACCCCGCCCGACACGTTGCTTGTCGTTCATGAGGCATTGGATCGGCTGGCGGCGGAAGACGCATCCAAGGCGGAATTGGTTAAACTTCGCTTCTTCATAGGGTTGACCAATGCCGAGGCGGCGAAGGTGCTCGGTCTTTCGGAACCTACCGTGAAGCGTTATTGGGACTTCTCCCGCGCCTGGTTGTTGCGGGAGATTCGTGTGATCGCCGCGGGTGGTTGAACCGCCGCGACCAAATCCGAAATCCGAATATCGAAATCCGAAACAAATCCGAATGAGAAAAACTCGAAATTCGAAACCACCCGCCGTACAAGTTTGGAGAATCTAAGAATTGGCATTTTGCTTTTGTTTCGCGCTTCGGATTTCGGATTTAAATACTGACCAGAGACAGGAGCGACTACCGATTCGCCGGTGGGCCGGTAGCGCAGATTTCCAATCTGCTGTATCGCGGGTTTTCAACCCGCTGGCCTCCACTCAGTCCGGACGGGCCGGGGAACGTAGTCGCTCTGCCGATTGAAAATCTGCGCTACGTCCGTGCCGCTGATCCCCCACGAGCGCCTTGGCGGATTTCGTCAACGGCCCGGTGCCGCAGCGCCGCGCTCGATGGCCACCTTCGCGACGAGTTCGAATGGCTTGCGATCGGTACTTTTCAGAAAGTTCGTCCGGCCTGATACTTTTCGCCCGTCAATGGCGTTACTCTAGTTGAAGGCGGCCCCTGATGAGCCGGCAACCCGGTGAAACGATGAAACAGGAACAAGAAATCTTCGAGCAGGCGATTGCGCTGCCCACGCGCGACGCCCGCGAAGGGTTTCTTCTCGGTGCCTGCGGCCAGAATCAGGAACTTCGCCAGAGCGTTGACGAACTGCTCGCGGCTTTCAACGACGCGGGAGAACTTGATTTCCTGCAGACTAGCGACCGTTCGCCGGAGGCTCAAACCGTACTGACCGACACTACGCTCCACGAGGGACCTGGCACCGTCATCGGTCGCTACAAAGTCCTGCAAAAAATCGGCGAGGGCGGCATGGGCGTGGTTTATATGGCCGAGCAGGAGGAACCCGTGCGCCGGCGTGTCGCCCTCAAGATCATCAAGCTCGGCATGGACACTCGGCAGGTCGTCGCCCGCTTCGAGGCCGAGCGCCAGGCCCTGGCCATGATGGATCATCCCAACATCGCCAAGGTGCTCGATGCCGGCGCGACCGAAAGCGGCCGGCCCTACTTCGTCATGGAGCTCGTGCGCGGTGTGAAGATCACCGACTTCTGCGATCGTAAACAACTTTCAACCCGCGAGCGCCTTGAGCTTTTTGTCCGCGTCTGCCAGGCGGTTCAACACGCGCATCAGAAAGGAATCATTCACCGCGATCTGAAGCCTTCCAACATTTTGGTCACCGTCGTTGATGGCGCTCCGGTGCCGAAGGTGATCGATTTCGGCATCGCCAAGGCGACGAGCAACCAGCCGCTGACGGACAAAACGTTGTTTACCGCGTTCGAGCAGTTCATCGGCACACCGGCTTACATGAGCCCGGAACAGGCGGAAATGAGTGGCATCGATGTGGATACCCGCACCGATATCTACAGCCTGGGTGTGGTGCAGTACGAATTGCTGACCGGACAAACTCCATTCGATGCGGAAGCGCTTCTGCGCTCGGGCATCGACGAAATCCGGCGCACGATCCGCGAGCAACAACCACTCAAGCCGTCCACGCGGCTGCACGCGCTGTCACCGGCCGACTTAACGAAAACCGCGCAGGCACGGCAGACCGATGCTCCCAAATTCATTCACCACATCCGCGGGGACCTGGATTGGATCGTGATGAAATGCCTGGAGAAGGAGCGTGATCGCCGTTACGAGACGGCCAACGGGCTGGCGCGTGACATCGAACGGCATCTCAAGAACGAGCCAGTCGTGGCGCGACCGCCCAGTC